>JAOZUU010000212.1 GCA_029938515.1 Desulfobacterales bacterium
TGACGATTGATGATTTGGGATAAAAAAACAAGTCAAAAAGTCACAGAGTCGAAAGTCTAAGAGAAAAATCTTTTACTCTTTGACCCTTCGACTCTTAGACCTATAGTGTTTTCAATCATCATTCGCCAATCACAAATCACCAATTGATATTTCAGAGGTAGGCTGACGATAGCCTAAAGGCTTTTCGTTAAATGCTGGAAATAGGCCGCCTCATCCTCTCGTCCCCGTTTCCGGCACCCTTCGGCGTAAATGCGACATTTCTCCCCAAGAACAATGACAGCTTGTGATAATTGGGTGCGCGATAATCGTCCGCTTTGAATTAATCCGAGCAATGATCGGATGCGGTATTTATCGAGGCCGGCTTGCCGGGAAAGCTGGTCCGGATGTCCGCCGTTTTTAATGATCAGCGGTGTATCGATCAGATGGACCGGATACCGGCAACTGATTCGCAACCACATATCGTAGTCCTCGCAAGCGGGAAGGGTTTCATCGAAAAGTCCCACATCGTCAAATAGTTCCCGCCGAAGCATAACGGCCGACGGGCTGACCAGGCAGCAAGAGAGGGAGCGTCCGAAAATGTTGCCTGATGGTTTGGCGTGTTTTTTCTTCGGGTTGACACGGAGACCGTTACGTACCCAGATTTCTTCGGTCTGGCAGATTGCAGCCTCGGGGTTGGCATAAAAAAAGGCCATCTGGATGGCCAGTTTATCCGGCAGCCAGTAATCGTCCGAGTCGAGAAAAGCGATCAGGGATCCATGGGATGCGTGAATACCGGTATTACGGGCCGCGCTAACGCCGCGGTTTTTCTGTTGGATACATGTGATTTTTTTGGCGCAGGCAGATAGTAAATCCTGGGTGTTGTCCGTGGACCCATCATCCACAACAATGAGCTCGTAATCAATGAAATTCTGAGTCAGAACCGAATCGACGGCCTTCACTATGGCCCAGCCCCGGTTGAAAGTCGGAATAATGACACTTACTGAAATCTTTTGATTCAGTGCTTTACCAATTATTGCATTCAAGTTTTTTTATTTTGTCCTGAACAACCTGGTCCTTTGGGCCAGGTCAAAGATAAACGGCTCTGCCGTGGCGGTTTGTTGAGAAAATCACGAATTCCAATCATTCAATGAACTTCCAAATCCAAATCCAAATCGAAATCGAATTGTGTCTATCCATAAGACCCTGTCTCTTTTTGGACGCAATAATCCCTTCCAACCCAGCGACTAAGCATTGCGGCGATGCGATCCAATTCATCTTTTCGTGTCCAACGTCATTTTGTTTCGATTTCGATAGCGATCCCGATTTCGGTTTCGATTATCCTTCCCAACAAAACAAATCCTCTCTGGGGATGACCAAAGCCGAGCCCTCTGGACCCGGATCTTTACTGTAGGAGCGAGCTGCTCGCGATCGAGTTGCCTATCCGCAAGCAATCTTACTCCTAACGCGAATAGAATATATTCTATATATCGGTTTGTCAAAATGTTGGTTTCGCAAAAAAATCGAAAATCTATCTTATTTGCTTGACAAACGGAATCAACCATGAAATATTTTCATCATAATCCTATTTAATGAATTTTATCCATCAATAGGATAGCGATTATGGAAGAACTTTTTCAACAGATCTCGGCAAAATACAAGACCCTTCCGCCCAGTCAACGAAAAGTTGCCGAGTACTTTTTTCATAATTTAAATCAGGCGATCCTATTAAACGGGACCCAAATTGCCACCCAGGCGAAGGTTTCCGAGGCAACCGTCATTCGATTTGTAAATGGTCTCGGATTTTCCGGTTTATCAGACTTTAAGAGAGTGGTTGGGCAGAAAATTCTGGCGGATTATTCCACATCCACCCGGCTGATCGAATCGGCCAAAACCCTGGAAGGCCGCAGCTCGCTTTTTTCCGATATCTTGATGGGAGATATCGACAAGATCAGGGCGTTGGGCTCGCAGATTACCGAAAAGAAGTTTAATCAGGCGGTGGAAAAGCTTTGTTCGGCCAGAGAGCTATATATTTTGGGTTTGCGGTCCAGTCATGCCCTGGCCTTTTACCTGGCTTTTGATCTTCGTTTTTTTTTGGATTCCGTTCGGCTTGTTGAGTTGGGGGTGGGCGATCTTCCCGAACAATTCAGGGATATCGGGCCATCCGACGTGCTGGTTGTCATCAGTTTCAAGCGGCATACCCAGGAAACAGTCAGAATCACCGAAAAAATTAAAAAAAAGGGGCCCTTTATCATTGCGATAACCAATAGCGAACTCTCGCCCACGGCCCAGTTGAGCGATATGGCGCTCATTGCCGAGACCAAGATTCCCGCCTATTTCGAATCGTATACAGCGCCGATGAGTTTGCTGAACGCACTCATAACGGCCATTGCACTACGGGAGAAGGACAAAGCAATTCCCATGCTGAACCGACTCGAGAAGGAGTTTGAATTATTTGATACCTTTACAAAATAACAGTCGTGATTTACGCATACCCGGAAATAGGAGCTACAATGGCATTCGAATGTATTATTTATGAAAAAAAAGGCAGGATCGCCACCATTACGCTTAACCGTCCTGAAGTGCTAAATGCCATGAACAAGCAGTTATGGATTGATTTTCAGGCTGCCCTGGCAGACGCAAAAAATGATGTAAAGATTAACGTTTTAATTATTACCGGCGAAGGACGGGCCTTTTCCACCGGTGCTGATTTAAAGGATTCGAAAGGGCGGAGCCTCAGTGCCTATCGCGCTTATCTGGAAGCATTGCAGGAAACCTCACGGACCATTATCCGGTTCGAAAAGCCGACCATTGCCGCCATCAACGGCTATGCTCTCGGCTCCGGATACGAACTGGCCCTGGCCTGTGATATCCGGATTGCCGCCGAAGAGGCTAAAATCGGGTCCCCTGAAGCTAAGGTGACGTCTTCTGTCACCGGTGGGGCCATGCGACTGGTCCAGGATCTGATTGGACCGGGAAAAGCCCGGGAGCTTCTGTTTACCGGCGAGTATATTGACGGCAGGGAAGCCGAGCGGATCGGGCTGGTCAATAAGGCCGTGCCACTGGAACGACTGATGATTGAAACCCGCGACATGGCGGAGAAAATTGCTCAGAATTCGGCGTTTTCCATTAAACTAATAAAAAAAGGCCTGCTGATGGCCCAGGATAACGTCAGCCTGGAAGCGCTGATGGATTTCGAAGTCGAGGCCTGCCTTGCCTGTGTATCGAGCAAGGAGCGGCAGGAATCACTGGAAGACTTTGCAGGCCGAAAGAAATGATGGCGTAGCCATTGTTTCAATTAAAGACTTTTTACGAGTTCATCAAGAAATGATGAACTCGTAAAAAGTAATGTTGATGGCTAAGTAGAAAGGTCCATATACAAGGCGTAGCGTTTTCTCAGGGGCGAGGCTATACATATGGGTATGCCGAGCGTCTGAAAAAACACTACAACGCCGTAGATGGGACTTTTTACGACGCCATCAAGAAATTAGGAGACAAAAGAAATGTCCCTTGAAAAAGTTTTAAACGCCGGATCAGTGGCCATTGTCGGCGCTTCGAAAAATGAAACCAAGCGTGGCTTTCAGGCCATTCGGACGTTACTTTCGGAAAAATATGCAGGGAAGATTTACCCGGTCAATCCCAAGGAAAAAAGCATTCAGGGCTTGCCATGTCATGCGAGAGTTTCGGATATTTCGGGGCCGGTTGATCTGGTCCTGATCACGACTCCGGCCCGGACCATATCGGCTATTTTGGAAGATTGCGGTGCCAAAGGGGTGCACGGTGCCGTGATCATCGCCGGCGGATTCGGAGAGTTGGGTGATGAAGGGAGAAAGCTCCAGGATGAGGTCGCCCAAACGGCCCGGAAACATCGTATCCGGCTCATCGGCCCCAATACGTCGGGCATGATGAATTTGAAAGCGAACTTGAATCTCGTGGGCATGCGCGATGCGCCCAAGGGCGATATCGCCCTGTTGACCCAAAGCGGCAACATGGCCCTGACCCTGATCACCGAAGCAAAAACCAACAGTCAAAAAGGATTTTCGTATTACGTGGGGGTGGGTAACGAGGCGGATATCAATTTTCATGAGTACCTTGCCCATTTCCGGACCGATCCTGATACCCGGGCGATATTGATGTATGTCGAGGGGATGCGGGATGGCCGGTCGTTTTTAGCCGAAGCCCATCAAACCACCCGGCAGAAACCGATTGTCCTGCTGAAAAGCGGGCGGTCCGCCACGGGCCAGCGTTCGGCCGGTTCCCATACCGGCGCTTTGGCCGGTATGGCCGAGGTGGCCAAAGGGGCGTTTACCCGGGCCGGCATCATCGTGCTTGAACACAGCGACGAGCTGTTTCCCGTGGCCGAAACCCTGTCGAGCCTGCCGTCCATTAAAAACAATGCCGTGGCTATTTTGGCCGACGGCGGGGGGCATGCCACCATCGCCTCGGATCTGTTGACCGATATGGGCGTGAATATTCCCATTCTCAGTGAAGAAACCCAGGAAAAGCTCAAGAAGATCCTGCCATTTGCCGCTTCGGTGCCAAACCCGGTGGATGTGGCCGGTGGCGGCGATGCCGATCCGGCTATCTTCGCCGAATGTGTCCGGATCATACTGGAAGACCCGGCCGTGGGCGGGCTCCTCATGGTCGGTCTTTTCGGCGGATACGGGATTCGATTTGCCGAAAGCCTGGCGGTTATCGAGGAAGCGGCCGCCCGGCAAATGGGAAAACTGGTGGGAAAAATAAACAAGCCGATTATCATGCACAGTCTCTTCAATTCGGCCAGACCGCCGGCCCTCGATATACTGCGGTCTTTCGGTATTCCTGTCTACGATTCTGTCGATATCGCCTGCAAAAGTATCAGTGCGTTGGCACAATACGGGGCCTACTTGAATTCTCCTCATACCGATGTTGACTTAACGCTTCACTGGGGATCCAGGGCGACTCCCCAAGGGGCTAAGATTATACGCGCGGCCCGAAAAGAACGCCGCGATGCTCTTCTCGAACACGAGGCGAGGGAATTATTGGTCGAACACGGCCTTCCTGTTTTTGTAAGCCCACCGGCCAAGACCGCCGATGAAGCGGTGGCGGCGGCGGAAAAAATCGACGGGCCGGCAGCCATGAAGATCGTCTCACCGGACATCCTGCATAAAAGCGATGCCGGCGGGGTTCGGCTTGATCTGACCACTGCGGAAGAGGTCCGGCGCGCTTTTGAAGACATTCTCGCCAATGCGAAAAAATACAATGCGTCGGCCGATATTCGCGGGGTGATCGTTACGCCCATGGCCAAAACGGGCGTGGAAGTCATTATCGGGACCAAAATCGATGACCAGTTCGGGCCGATTATTATGTTCGGACTGGGTGGTGTGCTGGTGGAGGTACTAAAAGACGTTTCATTCAGGGTATTGCCGCTGACGCTGGAAGAGGCCGGGGAGATGATGAGCGAGATCAAGGCCGGCGCCATCCTCGATGGGGTGCGGGGAAACCCGCCGGTAGATAAAGAAGCCCTGAAAAAACTATTGGTAAAGGTTTCCGAAATCATCGAGTCGTATCCGGAAATCCGTGAAATGGATTTAAATCCCGTCAT
>JAOZUU010000213.1 GCA_029938515.1 Desulfobacterales bacterium
TAAAATGCCTGCCAACGAATCAACCAACATGCACCATTGAAACCATGCAAGGGTGGAAATTAGAAAACGACGATTGTTTGCACCGGCCTTCTGATTTCATCAATTCCTTTGAACATAACCGAATGTTTGACCTTTCATCTCAATAATGTTGGCTAATATAATCATACTTTCTATTTCTCATCAAAAAAAAGATCACCGAAAATATATCAATGCCGGATAAATTGATGCGGATGGTAACAAAGTAATTAAACTTGGTTGTGTCTTCATTCCATGTTTGGTATCATAATATTAAGAAGGGGGAAGGGATGCCAGCAAACGTCGACGAACTCGTTGTAAGGGTGGCCGATATCTGCACTTATAAGTGGGATATGATCCGCAGTAGACCGCTGGCCTATCTTGTTTCCGGATTTACCGGAGGCGCGATGGTTGTCTTTGGGGCCACGCTGGCTCTGGCGGTGAGCGCCGGCGTGCCTGAAAACCTGGCACCGGGTCTGGCCAATCTGCTGATGGGGCTTGTGTTTATGTTTTCCTTGGTGATTATCATGGTCAGCGGCATGACCCTTGTTACGGCGGATATGTACATTGGATTGATCGGTGTTTTCCACCGCCGAATCAATTGGGGCTGGTTCATCTGGGGGGTAATCCTGGGGTACGTGGGCAACTTCCTGGGTAGTATGTTTTTCATGTGGCTAATCAGCCAGTCCGCTAGCTATGCCTATATGCCCTGGCTTTTACGGGCACATGCCATCGGTGCGGCGAAAATGGGGCAGACCGCAACACAGATTTTCGTGATGGGCATCGTATGCACCTGGATGCTTCAAACGGCGGCCATCCTTTATGTTAAAGCCGATAGCGACATTGCCAAGATCGCCATGGCGGCCTATGGACCACTGGCATTTGTGGCCGGCATGACAGAGCACTGCATTGCAAACATCGGATTCCTGGCCCTGCCCCTCTTTCAGCAAGACTTTTATCTAAAGGCCGTGGCGAAAATACCCGACACCATACCGATCATTCTCCATTGGGGCTTCGGTCAGTACGGCTGGGCCCACAACCAGCTTTACACGGTTTTAGGGAACTTCATCGGGGGCATCTTATTCGTAGGGATCGTATTCCAGCTCATCTCCCATCCCAAACGGGTGTCACGGCTGTATCAGAACAAAACGAACAACATGCTTAGATTATAAAAGAGGCGTTTCACCTTGGATTATTCACCATTCAATCCCGTTATTTGGTTGATCTTTATCGGGTTTATCGCGGTTACCTACCTGACGGTCAAGGTGTTTCACAAGAAATTCCCCAATTATCCCAATGAGGAAAAACAAAAGGGAAAGTAAGGCAGGTTATTGGAAAGACAACCGTGTACCGGGTTTGAAATATGGAGAAAGGAGGCACTGGAAAAATGAAGAATTCAGAATGGATACCCACCATGTGTTATCAGTGCAAGGCCGAATGTGCGATTATCGCACGGGTTGAAGACGGCCAACTGAAGGAAGTCAGAGGTAATCCAAACGCACGCGGAAAGGCATGTGTGAAAGGCATGTCCGGCGTTTCCCTGGAATATTCCCAGGATCGTCTAAAATATCCGTTAAAACGCGTGGGAGCGCGGGGAGAGGGGAATTTTGAACGGATTTCCTGGGATGAGGCCTTGGATATCATGGCTAAAAAACTTCAAGAGCTGAAAGATCGCGGCGATGCCCATAAGCTGACTGCCAACTTCTTTCCGCACAGCATCACGGATCCCAAATGGCGTTTTCTGGATGCATACGGCGGTTTTATCAATACGGCGCTCCCCCATTGCGATTCCGCGAAAATTCTTGCCTTTATCAAGATGGTGGGAGGCGTGCCGAATCATCATATCCCGCCTGCATGGTTCACGGTTCCCAAGGGAGGCATCATGATCCTGGCCGGACGACAGGCCTTCGGCGGACTGGAAGATGCCGCGATACCGAATGACATTCTCGATGCCAAAGCCCGCGGTGCCAAACTGGTGGTTATCGATCCCATTTTCACGCCGGAGGCCGCCAAGGCCGATCAGTGGATTCCGATCAAACCCAGCGGAGACACGGCGTTTTTCGCCGGAATGATTCATCACCTGATCACGGAAAACTTGTATGACAGAGAATTTGTTGAAAACTGGGTCCGCGAAGGTGATTTTGAAAAGCTGAAGGGGTGGGCCGGGGACAAGACACCTGAGAAAATGAGTGGTATCTGCGATGTATCCGCAGAGACCATCAAAGCCCTGGCCGAAGAATGTGCCCAGGCGCCTTCCGTGGGTGTGGACAGTTTCAAGGGCGTCATGCTCGGCAATGCCCTCGATTTTTCACATGCATGGGGCATTTTTATGGCCATTACCGGTAACCTTGACAACCCCGGCGGCCAACCGTTGCCGGATCTGGTCTCTTTGGCCCCGGTGGAACCGGTGCCGGCGGGACCTGATCTACACGAACTGGGATGGCACCGAACCGGACCGAATCGGGATAAATTTGAAAAGTACCAGTTCATTATGGAGCCGACTTGGTATGAAGCCCAGGCCATTAAAGACGGAGGGCTCAAGGTGCTTATCACGACCGAATCGAACCCCGCGCTCTCCGAGATGGGGCAGGTTGAATGGCAGAATGCGGTTAAAGCCAAAGACGAAAATGGCCGGCACCAATTGGAGCTATTGGTCAGCTTCGAGATTATGATGTCCGAGACGGCCAAGTATGCGGATCTGGTATTACCTGATAAATCTTTCTTTGAACGCTGGGAGCTTATGTACATGCCGTGGTGGTACAATTTCGGTGTGGGCGTGGCCCTGCGCCAGCCGGTTGTGGAAGCTCCCGGAGAATGCAGACACGCCAATGAAATTTTCATTGAGCTGGGTAAGCGGCTGGTTCCGGAATACTTTCAGTTTGAAGACGATATCGCTTACTACGATACGCAATTGGCCGGAATCGGGCTGTCGGTGGAAAAACTCCGGAAGATGGGCGGACTCTGGTCTCCGGGCACAATAGGCTTTAGGAAATACGAAAAAACCGGCGGTTTTGGTACACCCAGTAAAAAAGTTCACCTATGCTGGGAGGATCTGGAAGAAGCCCCCTTTAATCAGGATTGGCCTCGCGTGGAGCTCACACCGGAATACAGGGTAAATACGGAACAATTTCCCTTTTTCCTTATCTCCTATCGTTCCATTTACCATGCCGGCGCCGGTCAGTGGACCCACAACAATCCCCAATTGCGTGACCGGATTTCGGGATTGTCAGAAAACCCGCTCATGATCAATACGACGGCGGCTCAGGCCCTTGGCATATCTCAAGACGATCTGGTGACGGTTGAATCTCCGGGCGGAAGCATTCAGGTAAAAGCGAATCTCACCGAAGGCATCCGACCGGATTGCGTGGGTTTGCACCACGGCTTCGGCGCCACTGTCGGCCGGGTAGCCACCGGAGGTGAAGGTATTAGTGATAACCTGTTGATACCGGACTCCGGTATGAATTTGGAATGGCAGGATCTTATCGGAGGGGAATCCCACGTTTCGACCCGCGTCCGTATCGTTAAGTAAAGGAGGAAACCATGAAACAATTAAGCTTAATGATCGATTTGAATCGGTGTATCGGATGTCGCACCTGTATCGTCGCCTGCCGAAATCACCACGAAATCATTGATCATACATCGGCCATGCCGAATGAAATACCTTATTATTTGAGAGTTGAAAGCCGAAGCTGGGGCACATTTCCCGACTTAGCGGTCGACAGCTGGGTGGTCCCGTGTCAGCATTGCAGTGAACCCAATTGTGTGGCGGCCTGCCCGGAAGGGGCGATTAGCAAGGACCCGCAGACCGGTATCGTCAACATTGACAAAGATACCTGTGATGGCTGCGCGGCGGTGGAGGGTGCTGTCACGGCTTCCAAGCAGCTCACATCCCCTTGCAAGGCCAATTGCCCGGCACATATGAATGTTCAAGGATATGTGCGCCTGGTGGCTAAAAGAAAATTTAAGGAAGCGCTTGCGCTGATGAAAGAAGACAACCCCTTTCCGGCAATCTGTGGTCGGGTATGCGATCATCCCTGTGAAGATTACTGCAACCGGGGTGAAATTGATGCGCCCGTGGCGATTAACATGATCAAACGATTTGCGGCGGATCTCGATTTGAATGCAGAGACCCGCTATGTGCCGGAGGTCAAGGCGAAAAAAGCGGGCCGGGTCGCCGTGTTCGGCTCCGGTCCGGCGGGACTCAGCTGCGCTTATTTTTTAGCGCGCAAGGGCTATCCGGTGACCGTATTTGAGAAGGCAAATGTGCTCGGCGGGATGCTGACCACGGGTATTCCTTCGTATCGACTGCCCAAAAATCTGGTCGAGGCCGAAATCCAGGTCATTCGAGAAATGGGTGTGGAGATGAAAACCGAAGTTGAGTTTGGAAAGGATATGACCGTTGAAATGCTCAGAAATGACGGGTACAAGGCGTTTTTCATCGGTATCGGCACCCAGGAGTGCAAGGAGATGGATGCCGAGGGTGAGGACCTGGAAGGTGTTTTCCCGGGCATCGATTTTCTAAACCGCATCAATAGTGGAGAAAATCCGGATCTGGGCAAGCGCGTGGCGGTCATTGGTGGCGGCAATACCGCTTTTGATGCGGTTCGGACAGCGAGACGATTGGGGGCCGCGGAAGCATGCCTTATTTACCGGCGGACCGTCGACGAGATGCTGGCAAATAACGATGAGATCCATGAGGCTCAAGCGGAAGGGATTCCCATCCATCTCCTGACACAGCCGGTTCGATTCATCGGGTCCGATGGACGGGTAACCGCGGTTGAGTGTGTCAAGATGGAACTGGGGGAGCCGGACGAAAGCGGACGGAGAGCGCCTGAACCGGTTTCAGGGTCGGAGTTTACCATGGAAGTTGATGCGGTTATTAATGCCTTGGGTCAGGAATCGGATTGGGCCTGTCTCACCCCGGAATGCGCTTGTCAATTGACCGAGTGGGGAACGATTCAAGTGGATCCGGTAACGTTCCAGAGTGATGACGCGGACATTTTTGCCGGTGGGGACGCCGTGACCGGCCCCCGGACGGTGATTGAGGCGATTGCCGGGGGTAAAGAGGCCGCCATCTCAATCGATCGTTTTATCCAGGGGGTCAGTTTACACGAAGGCCGTGGTGGAGATATTGCTCTGGCCTCCGAGTTTCCCAAGGAAAAATATCATCCCGCCCCGCGGGCTGAAATGCCGGTACTGAAACCTGAAGACCGGGTGACAAGTTTTGAGGAAGTGCAATCGGGTTTGACGGAAGAGATGGCGGTCGAGGAAGCCAAGCGATGCCTCAGCTGCGGTAGTGCGTGTATACAGTCTTGCCCTTATGATGTCATCCAGTTTGATCTGAAAACGGGGATTTCCCACAAATGCAACCTTTGTCTCGATCGTACCCATGTGAATAAACGGCCTATCTGTGTCGAAGTCTGCATGACCGATGCTATTACATTCGGTGAGTATAGCCTTGTCAAGCAATGGGCGCTCGATGAAGGCCGGGCCATCATGGAAGACCTAAGTAAGGAGTCGGTGTTATATGTGAAATGA
>JAOZUU010000214.1:0-2106 GCA_029938515.1 Desulfobacterales bacterium
GCATCGCCATCTATTACGGAACGAATATCGATGAATTGATCAAATCCGAACAACGCCGGGTGCAACAACGTGAAGATAAACGCAAAAGGGCGGGTCAAACCGCTTTTTAGGAGAACCGGATTTATGAGCTTTAAAGATAACCTGCTTAAAAAAATCGAAATCGACCAGCTGGCCCGCCGCGTCATCCAATCCCTGAAGTTACCGGACACCGGCGGCAAATTCGACAAGGTATCCATGCAGAAAATTCTTGCAATAGGCGAATACCCCACCCGGCGGGAACGAGACATGGACCTGTACATTCTGGAAAACACCGCGGAGAAAAAGAAAATTCTTGTGCTGGATAACGGGCTGGCCATTTACCATACAACCATAGAAGATGTTTGCATGCGCAAAAGCCCCTCGGTCAGGGAGATGATCAGTATCCGCAACACCATTAAGATCCTGAATGATAAAGACGTAATCTTGAGCAAAAAAGAAGATTCCGTTCGAACGGTTCAGGCGGACGTCACCAAAGGACTCGACCTGGCTTACACCGAAACGGATATTGAACAGATCGAAAAAGAAGGGCAGGCCTCTCTTGAAAGCCGTTACGCCGACGGCGTGTTGGAAGCACTGTCGCTGTTTGCCGAGTTACTCGACTATCGGGAAGCGCCGAAGGCCTTTCAGGTTACGCATCACAAGATCCTGGGTTCCCTGCAAACAAAAGAGAACAACGAGACCGTTTTCGGCCCCATCGTCACCTACAGTATGGCCCGGAACACGTTAAAACTGATCGACACGCCCATCGGCAGTTTTGACAAGGAAAAAGTGGCTTTTTTCCGTCAGGTAATCGACGGCCGGGCCGATGCCGCCATGGAAGGGCTGCCGGTTTTTAAGTATCTTAAATCATCGGTTCCCGAATACAAGGGTAAAGATTGATATTTGATCCAATAAGGAGAAAATGATGACCATTGCCAAAAAAATCGAGGGGTTTATCGAGAATTCATCCTGGATCCGTAAGATGTTTGAAGAGGGTACGCGTTTAAGGCAACAACACGGCGCGGACAACGTATTCGATTTCAGCCTGGGAAACCCCAACCTGCCGCCGCCCGCGCAATTCGACAAAATTCTGGAAAAAACGCTGGCCGTCGTCGGAGACAGAGGGCATGGCTATATGCCTAATACCGGTTATCCCCAGGTACGTGATGCCATTGCCGGATTTCTCCAAAAGGAGCAGAATGTCGCCATTACCGGTGATGAAATCATCATGACCTGCGGTGCGGCCGGTGCACTGAACATCGTGCTAAAGGCGATCCTGGACCCGGAGGATGAAGTGATTACACCGGCCCCGTATTTCGTGGAATATAATTTCTATGCAAACAATCATGGTGGCAACTTGAAAGCGGTTCCCACCCAAGACGATTTTGCTCTTGACCTCGACAGCCTTGGAAACGCCATTTCAGACAAAACCAAGGCGGTGATTATCAACTCTCCCAACAACCCCACCGGGAAGGTGTATTCCAGGGAAGAATTAGTTAAACTGGGAGAATTACTCCTGACCAAGTCGCAGGAAACCGGTCGCACCATTTATCTCATTTCCGATGAGCCCTATCGCAAGATCGTGTTCGATGACATTATCGTTCCCAGTATCTTCGATTGTTATCAGGAAACGATCCTGTGTACATCTTACTCCAAGGACATCTCCATCCCGGGCGAACGGATCGGTTTCGTGGCAATAAATCCGATGGCTGCCTATAAAAAAGAACTGCAGGCGGGCATTGCCCTGGCCAACCGGATCCTCGGTTTCGTCAACGCCCCGGCTTTGATGCAGCGGGTCGTCGCCCAAATGCAGGGTGACAGCGTGGATATCGATCAGTACCGGAAAAAAAGGGATTTATTATGCGACGGCCTGGCCGGCTGCGGGTATGAATTTGTCAAACCATCGGGCGCTTTTTACCTGTTCCCCAAGGCCCCTGTTGCGGACGACGTGGCTTTCGTCCGGGCCCTGCAGGATGAACTGATCCTGGTTGTGCCCGGCAGCGGATTCGGCGGACCCGGTCATTTCAGGATTGCTTTTTGTGTGACTGATGACACCATTAAAAATGCCATGCCGGGATTTCGGCGAAC
>JAOZUU010000214.1:2206-5533 GCA_029938515.1 Desulfobacterales bacterium
TTTTCCCTCCTTCCTGAATCGGACCTGGAAAAAATCACCGCAGCGGTTACCGAGAGAAAGCACCCCAAGGGGACCGTGCTGGCCGTGAAGGGAGAAACCCGGATTGAAAATATTTTCATCGTGACGAAAGGATCGCTGTCACTCCACGATGAAAAAAAAGGTGAGTGGAAACTGATCGGTTACATTAAGGCGGGGGAGGTTTTCGGCGGCATCACGATTTTAATGAACAGCGGCATCTCCCTTCGAACCGTGATGGCCGACACGGACTGCCGGGGATACTTAATCCCCGCCGCTCTTTTCCAGGAATGTTGCACCCGCCACAAGGCATTTTTCGATTATTTTATCAAAAATTTCAGCCACAACATATTCGATGACTCTCTGGCCGGCATTATTGAGACCGGACAGGCCAAATATTTTCTGTCCGGGGTGGCGCCTTTTTCCTTTCTTCCCGAAGAGGAGATCGAAAAAACCGCCGCCGCTCTTTCCGTCGTCAGATATCCCGCCGGCACCGTTCTTTTCGTCCAGGGCCGGTCCCGACTGGGCCATTTGTATGTCCTTCAAAAAGGCGCCGCCGAGCGGTACTATGAAACCAGAAATGAAAAAACCATGCGCGGGGTTTTAAGTGAAGGGGATATCTTCGGCGGCATCTCGATTTTACACAATGACGGGATCGCCGTCCGCAGTTTTCGGGTAAATGAACCGACCCTTTTTTATCTGTTGCCGAAAGACAAATTCCTGTCGCTTTGTGATCTTTATCCGACGTTTATCGAATACTTTACCGATATTTTCGGCAAACGGATGCTCGAAAGGTCCTATGCCGCCATTATCGCCAAAACAATGCAGCCCCTGGAGGTGGAAGGACGGTTATTCAATCAGCCGGTTTCAGCCATTTGCACCTTAGAGCCGATATTCGGTGATACCAACATGTCGATTCAGTCGGCTGCCAAGAAAATGGGGAATGCCCAGATCGGCGCCCTGTTTTTGAAATCACCCGATGGAAACTGTGCCGGCGTCGTTACGGAAAGGGACCTGACCGGGCGGGTTATCGCCACCGGCCATGATGTGTCCCGACCGGTAACGGAGATCATGTCCACTCCGGTGATCTCCATACCGATGGATGCACCCGTTTTCGAAGCCTGCATGGCGATGATGCAGCAGAACCTTCGCCACCTGGCGGTTACAAACACTGAAAACCAGGTGGTCGGCATCTTATCCAGCCGGGATATTTTAAAAAGCCAGGGCCAGTCGCCCCTCTTCCTTATCCAGGAAACCGAAGAAGCCGGCTGCATGGCTGAAATTATCGAGAAACACGACCGGCTGCCGCTAGTCCTGCGAAATCTCATTGCCAGTGGCGCTCAATCGAAAAACCTGACACGTTTTACCACAACGGTTTCCGATGCAATATTAAAAAAAATAATGGGATTTACCCTTGATGAATTGGGCCCGCCACCGGTAAAATTTGCATTCATGATCCTGGGCAGCGAGGGGCGGCGTGAACAAACGTTAAAGACGGACCAAGACAATGCCATTGTCTACGAAGATGTCACCGATAAATCGGAAAAAGAAACCAAGGCGTATTTTCTTCGATTCGGTGAAAAGGCTTGTACACTGCTCGACCAGGCCGGATATGCTTTTTGTACCGGTGACATCATGGCTAAAAACCCCGACTGGTGTCTCCCCTTGTCCCAATGGCAGAAAAACTATTCCACCTGGATTCATGCCGCCAGTCCCGAAGCCCTGCTGCACGCAAGTATTTTTTTCGATTTTCGCTGCGGGCACGGAGATACAACCCTCATCGACCGGTTACGATCCTTTTTGTTCAAATCCTTGGAAGGCTGGCGCGGATTTTTTCGTCACCTGACGGAAAACGCGCTCCATTTTCGTCCTCCCCTGGGTTTTTTCCGTAATTTCGTGGTTGAATCCAAAGGGAAGCACCGGAGCAAATTCGACATTAAAAGTGCCATGATGCCCATTGTCGATTTTGCCCGGATTTATGCGTTGAAAAATAAGATCGAATCAACAAACACGCTGGATCGGCTGTACGAACTCCAACTGAAAGGGGTTTTGACCCCAAAGGATCATGAAGAACTAAATATAGCCTACAGCTTTCTCATGCAGCTGCGACTCGCCCGTCAGATTACCGCGATCCTCGACGAAAACCAGACCCCGGACAATTACATTAATCCCAAGAAACTCACCCATATCGAGCAGAAGATGCTCAAGGGCATCTTCACACGGATAGAAGATTTTCAATCCAAAATGGATTTCGATTTTATTGGGACGGCATAAGCGAAGATCAGCGATACTGCAAGATCAGATATACCATATAAACGGTCAGGAGCCAGACACCCTGCCACTTTTTAAAACGGTTGTCGCGATTGATGGAAATAAAACCGCGAAACGACCAAAGAGTGATGAGCATCACCGGAAAATGAAATCGAAAAAAGTTGGGTTCGATCACCAAAGGCCGGGCCGTGGCGGCCGCTCCGATAACAAACAGACAGTTCAGCACGTCGGCACCCACGATATTACCCACCGTAATCTCCGGATACCCTTTTTTTATAGCAGCCACGGCGGTCATTAATTCAGGCAGGGATGTGCCCAAGGCCACCAGGGTAGCGGCGATGACATCGTCGGGAACCCCGAAACGCAGGGCGATTGCCGAGGCAGACGGCACCAGAATACGCGCCGCCATGATAATCAGGGAGAGCCCACCGACAATCAAACTCCAGCATAACAGGGTGCTTGTTTCCCCACCGGTCTGGGTGGCCTCATCCTCTGGTTCGGTCGAATACTGATCGGCACCCTTTCTGGCCCACCGGTAAGTCAAACCCAGGTAGACTGCCAATAAAACAAGGAAGAAAATCCCGACGCCCCGGCCCAAAACCGGCATGTCCGGATTGTAAAAACGCTTGGCTATGGCAATACCCACCAACAGCGTCGCAACGCCCACCTGGACCCATCCGGTGCGATTTAAAATATACCGCTGTACCGGCACCCGGGCTACCAGGCAGGTCAGGCCGAAAATCAGGCCGGTATCGGCGATGATCGATCCGACCCCGTTTCCCAGGGCCAGCCCGGCATTCCCCATAAAAGCGGCCATCACCGATACAAAGGCTTCCGGGGCTGTGGTCCCCAGGGAAATCACCGTTGCACCAATGACAATCTTGGGCAGCCCGGTCCGACGAGCAAGCTCCACGACACCGTCGATCATCCAGTCCGCACCCTTTGAAAGAAATAAAATGCAACCGGCAATAATGCCTAATAAGGCCACGGTCGGCACACCGGATAAGAAACCGGTCAGTATCGCTTCGTCTCCGACCCATC
>JAOZUU010000215.1 GCA_029938515.1 Desulfobacterales bacterium
TTGCTACTGACTTCAACCGTTGGAAGCAAATTATGAAAAGGAAATGAGTTTGAAATTAAAAATTTCAATGGGTATTTTTGGAGAAAGGTATGAATATTAAATGGTTAGCGGTATTATTCGGAATATTATTGTTAACGGGAGGGTATTATATACTTGGTCCTGAGAATAAAAAACTGGACGATGGAGAGCGTAAAAAATTAGGGGGCACATATATTAATCTTTCGGACGGTATTACACATTACAAATTGACAGGTCCGATTGGCGGAAAAGTTGTCGTCCTCGTGCATGGAGCAACCATCCCTAGTTGGACATGGAACAAGCAAACGAAAGTTTTAAACGATGCCGGATTTCGAGTACTCAGTTACGATAAATATGGCCGCGGGTTTTCTGACAGGCCCAATGTGACCTACGACCAGGCGCTTTACAAAAGACAATTGCTTGAACTCGTTGATAAACTTGAACTAAGTCATAAATTCGATTTAATCGGTCTTTCCGTTGGCGGTGGTACTGCCGTTAATTTTACTGCTCACTATCCGGACAGGGTCCGCAAGCTTATATTAATTTCTCCTTTAATCAATAAGTTCAAATTGCCAACCATATTTCAAATACCCGGTTTGGGAGAATTTACTGCACGCCTTATCGGTGTAAAAATCATTCTTAAGCGTTTTAATTCTCTGGTTGAAGGTAATCCTGATTCCGAGACATATAAAATGCTATTTAAAAAACAAACAACTTATAAGGGTTTTCAGCGATCTCTTTTATCAATGCTTCGAAATGATGCGGTTCGGGATTACACCACTGCTTACCAGAGATTAGGTAAACAAAAACATGAAATACTATTGATCTGGGGAACAGAGGACATGGAGATTACAAGAGAAATGATCAAAGACATTCGATCTTTTCTTCCCCACCTTCAGTTCAAACCGGTTGAGGGTGTTGGGCATGGAATAGTATTTCAAAAACCTGAAATCATTAATACTTTGATAATTGACTTTTTAAGGAGATAAACATGACTGATTATGATGCAATCGTTATTGGAGCGGGAAATGGCGGGTTGACCGCTTCATTAACCATGGCAAAAGCGGGTTTGAAGACCTTATTGCTGGAACGACACAACATTCCCGGTGGGTGTGCCACCAGTTTTATCCGGGGACGATTTGAATTCGAAGTAGCCCTTCATCAATTAAGTGGTATCGGTACGGTTGATTTTCCAGGGCCATTAATAAAAACTTTCAGTGATTTAGATGTGTTGGATGATATTGAATTTGTGGAAATGAAAAATCTATACCGGGTTGTTTATCCGGGAAAAATGGATCTTGTCCTGAAAGCTGATCGCGCTGAATCCATAAAAACATTGCAGGAGCATTTCCCTAATGATGCTGATCAGATCGCTCGGTTTTATGACTTTGTCTGGGAATATTGCAATCAATGGATTCACGTGGTGTTAATGAAAGATGCAGAAGCATCAGCGCAAAAGTACCCGGTTTTCTTTAAATATGCCCTTAAATCGATGCAGGAAGTATTGAACGAATACTTTACAGATCCTTTATTGCTGTCTGCTATCGGCATGTATTATGCCTATTTGGGACTTCCCCCAAGGTTGTCGCCTTTTGGGGAGTTTGCCTTGGTTTTGTGGGGCTACACTGAATTTAAACCCTGGCATATCAAAGGCGGGTCCCAGGCTTTATCTAATGCCTTGCTGAATAAATTTCTGGAACATGGGGGAACAGTCCGGTTTAATTGCAGTGCTATAAAAATTAACGTGCAGGATGAAACAGTAACGGGGGTTATTACTGAAGACGGGGATGAGGTCTCAACCAAAAGGATTATTTCCAATGCGGGGACATATAACACTTACATTGATCTGATCGATTCTGAACAGGTTCCATCGCAAAAATATAAGGAACTTGCCGGAAAATCGGTGGGTGTATCCGGGTTTACCATTTTCATAGGGTTTGATGAAGAACCGGATAAACTGGGCATTCGAGAGGCCACCAATTTTCTAACCATGGATGCAGACGCCAACAAGGCATATGATTACTCAAAAACCTTGCTACCAGCGAAAAACATGCTGTTTACCTGTTATGATGTGGATGACCCCCAATTCTCTCCGGTCGGATGTTGCCAGGGGGCTTTGATCTGTCTGGCATATGGGGAACCCTGGTTGAAAGTCCCCCCGGCCCGGTACTTTGAGAGAAAATATGAATTTGCCCGGCACATGCTGACGATTTTATACAAGGTCTTTCCCAAATGTGAAAACCACATCGAAGAGATTGAGGTGGCGACACCTTTAACCCATATGCGATATTTGGGTCACCCCGGAGGGGCTATTTACGGATTTGATCACTTGGGCAAAGACACGGATTTTTTTATTGAAAAAGCTTCCCCTATCAAGGGATTATTTCATGCCGGGGCCTGGATGGGATCCGGGGGATTCCAACCGACATTGATGTCAGGCGCCTCAGCCGGCAGGGCTCTTATTAAATCACTGAAAAATTAAAGGGGAAGCCATGAAATCAAATTCCAAAAAACAGATTGAAGGATATAAAGATCATATCAAAGAGATCGAGGTATTTAGAAAGTATGGGGTCGAACGAACACTTGAAAAAGGTCAGGTTTTGGATGGAATCAACGCCCTCCATCCCAAATCAATTGATCTTAAGGTTTCTAGGGTTATCAAAGAGACCCTTACGACATCGACCCTGAGACTTGTTTCAAAAAACGGATACCTGCCGCCCTTTCAAGCCGGCCAGTACATTAACCTGTTTATGGAGATTAACGGTATTCGAACCAGCAGACCTTACAGTATCTCTTCGGCTCCCAATCAAACAGGTTACTATGACGTCACTGTCCGGCGCGTGAAAGATGGATTTGTCTCACCCTATCTTATCGATCAAATTCAGGTGGGTAATTCTCTATCCAGTACGTCACCGACTGGAAATTTTTACTACAATCCTCTTTTTCATGGAAAAGATCTTGTGTTTCTAGCGGGCGGTAGTGGCATTACGCCTTTTATGAGCATGATCAGAGAAGTTACCGATCGTGGACTGGACAGGCAAATCCACCTGATTTACGGCAGCCGCAAAGAAGATGATATTGTGTTTCATGAAGAACTGGCTGACCGCAGCTCATATGCAGATCAAATCAAATTATCCCATGTTATTTCTGAACCATCTCCGGAATACAGCGGTGCGAAAGGATTCATTACCAAAGAGTCGATTCAGGAACTTGCGGGTGATATTGCACAAAAGACATTTTATATCTGTGGCCCGCCGGAAATGTCTACTTTTGTGTCAAAAGCATTACAGGATTTGGCTGTGCCCGGCAGGCGGACCCGAAAAGAGATTTTTGGTCCGCCGGTAAACATCACACAGCAGCCGGGGTGGCCTGAAACTGTGAAAAGCAAGGATCAGTTTGAGATTATTTTAAACGGGGGAAAGGCGATCAAGGCGGCTGCCGGTGAACCCTTAATGAATTCTTTGGAACGATCCGGGGTGGTTATCCCTGCAACTTGCAGATCCGGTGAATGCAGTCTTTGCCGGACCAAAGTATTGAAAGGAAAAGTCTATCAACCCCAAGGGGTAAAATTAAGGAAATCGGACCAGAAATACAATTATATTCATCCCTGTATGGCTTATCCGATAGAAGATCTGGAATTGTTGGTTTAGATTTTATAAAGATTGTACACGGAATCATTTTTATATGTTTGAGTTTTTTTCTATTTTGGGATATATTTTTTTTAAGTTTCTGACAGGTGTATATCCTGAATACGCAATTGATTACCAGTAAAGGAGAAATATGTTTCAGACGACTATTACCAGAATGCTGGACATAAAATATCCCATTATCGGCGGGACCATGATGTCGATTTCCAAGGCAGATTTTGTTGCAGCCATATCAAATGCAGGAGGCTTAGGGGTTCTTGCATCGGCCATCTACCAAACCACGGAAGCATTAGGAACTGCAATTGACCGTATCTTGGAGCTGACGGACAAGCCGTTTGCAGTCAATATCAATCTTTTCCCTTCAATGAGACCCCTTAACAATGATGACTATGTGGACGTACTCGTGGAAAAAGGGGTTGTAATTGTGGAGACATCGGGCCATTCCGCCCCGGAAGATCTTTGCGCGCGGTTTAAGGAAGCAGGCATGACCTGGATACACAAATGTGTGGGAATCCGATATGCCAAAAAAGTTGAAAAAATGGGGGCTGATATTGTCACGGTTGTGGGATATGAGAACGGCGGTGCCACGGGAAAACTGGATATTGGCACCATGGTCCTGGTCCCTGTGATCAAAGATGCCATTAATCTTCCAGTTATCGGGGGCGGTGGTATATCCGACGGAAGGGGAGTGGTTGCTTGTATGTCACTGGGTGCCGAGGCTGTTATTATTGGAACCCGTCTTATGATGACTAAAGAATGTCCCATTCATGACAATCTGAAACAGGCACTTTGCAATGCCAGTGAGCTTGATACTATGCTGATCTTGCGTTCCATCGGTGCAACCCACCGTGTCTGGAATAACGCGGCGGCTCAAAAATGCCTGGAAATTGAAAAATCAAACGGTGATTTTGATGAGGTCCTTTCGGTTGTGACCGGGGATAAAGCCAGAAAAATGTATGATGAGGGAGATATTGATGTCGGCGTTGTCTCTGCAGGACAGGGCCTAGGCCTTATTCATGATGTTCCAACGGTTAAAGAACTTTTCGATCGAATCATGGAAGAAGCCGGACAAACAGTGGCAATGCTATCAGAATAGTTATTCTTTTGGCTCAATAAAGTTGGAAAGTGAGAAGAATTTAATGGTCTCTTTGGTCCGGTTTATATAATCTTTGCGGGTGATTCCCAGCATGGGCAAAAAAAAGGCTTCTCCTGAAACATAATTGTGGATGGCATTCATAAGGGTTAATACCTTCATTTTTGCAGCAGGCGAAGCATTGTTCCTGTCTTGGGAAAGATCCATTGAATAGGCGATGTCAGATATATATTCCGGGATACGCTCGTCAAAGCTGCAGTCATGGCGATTTTTGGTAAAATACCTGAAAATCGTGAGATTTGACAACTCAGAATGGGCGAAAAGATAGTCTACCAGCTCATCTATAGCTATTTCAATACGCTTTGCCAAGGGATGCCCTTTTATAAGGCTCTCCACGGTTATGAGTTTGGCCCTGATCCCGTCGTTCATGTCAATGATCACTGCTTCATACAGGTCCCCTTTTTCACCCCAGTGATAGTAAAGCGTGGAGATATCAATCCCCACTTCAGATGCTATCATCCGGGTGGTTGTCCCATGAAATCCGTATTCTCCGAAGAGTTTTCGGGCGGATTTAAGAATTTTTGCCTTCATAGAATCAGGATTCTGTCTCGCCTTTTCAAGGGGTGTCGCCATTAAAGTAGTTCCTCCGACATATTTATAACCCTGATGTTTCAATATAATATTTGGGTTAAACAACGTTTGTATCAAAAAAGTTTTCTATCGCATCTGTGGAATAGCCAAGT
>JAOZUU010000216.1 GCA_029938515.1 Desulfobacterales bacterium
CCATTAATCTATCCCCCCTTTTGACATGCTCCTGGGCAAGGGAAAAGGCCTTTTTTGCATCGCCGTCTTCCACCGCCTTTACCAACGGGCGCATTTCGAGATAACTTTGCTGCCAGACTTCCTTGTCCTTGGGGAGATAGCTTTCGTAGTACCGGTTGATGTTTTCATGGATAGTTTTCAGAATAAATTCGTGAATTGAATTGCGGGCTATGCGGGCCAAAGTCAGGTGTAATCGTTGGTCTACTTCCATGAAAGCCTTCCAATTGAACCGATTTGAGGCCAAAATAGACTCCCCCTCCACAAGCAAATCTTTGAGGGAATCAACGTCCTCCCTTGTTGCCTGCCGGGCGGCCCTTCCGGCGACGAGGCTTTCTATATCTAAACGAAATTCGGCCAGTTCACGCAGAGAAATTTTTTTAGAGCGAATCAACAATCCCAGGCTTTCGCTTATCGGGGCTGTGGTCAAATCTTTTACGAAGGCTCCTCCCCGGCTTCCAACCTTTATCTCGATCAGCCCTTTTTGTTCCACGATACGCAATGCCTCACGCAGGGTTCTGCGGCTGACATCAAATCGTTCCACAAGCTTGCGCTCGGCCGGGAGCTTTTCTCCGGGTTTTAGTAATCCGGATACGATGGCTTCTTCAATCTGGTCAGCCACCTCGTGGTAGACTCGCTTTTGTTTGACTTTTTGAAACAATATTTTGCCCCTTTCTGTAATTAGTAACCATGTCGGTGATAAGAATTAATATCAATGGTAGAACCAATCCAGAGTATTGTCAAACATTTTCCCATCCTATTCCTGGAAATTATTTAATTTTCGACGGGAAAACCCGTTTACGGAAGAGGGTAGGGACCCCGTGCGGGACATTACCGGGCCTCTTGTAGAGCTCTATAACCCCGATTGAGTGAAAGTCGAGGTTGAAGATCGTCCTCTGGCGGGATGCCCCAGATACAAGGCATCAAGTGTGACGCTGTAGTGTACTACCGCAAGCCCTTGATAACGCCGTAGATGGTTGTACTTTTTGATAAAACAGTTTAATCCTTAGGCAGCGGTTTTGTGCAATAAAAATTCGCTTTGAAACAAATGCAGTTACTGGTATCAAACGATATGGTTACAAAATGCAGAGGAGATAAACAGCAGGTGACAACATATAAATATCAGCGGGATTCCCGTTATTTTGTTAAAATAGCTGAAGGTGTAAAAGAAGCAGGTGCAGAAGAGCTGGCCGAACTGGGTGCCGAGAACATTGCTCCAGAGTTTCGCGGAATTCATTTCAGAGCGGACAAATCAACCCTGTACCGAATTAATTATCTGACAAGGCTGGCTTCACGCTGCCTTGCGCCGTTAATTTCATTCAATTGTCATGATACCGATACGCTGTACAAGAAGACCAAACAGATACAGTGGGAAGATTTTTTTGCGGAAGGCAATACCTTTGCCGTGTCGGGAACGGTTTCCGACAGTGCTTTTTCTCATTCAAAGTACGCTTCTCTCCGCCTCAAAGATGCTGTTGCCGATTATTTCAGGGAAAAAACCGGTAAGCGTCCGGATGTGTCTATAAGGAATCCTGATATCCTGCTGAATCTTCATATCCGGCATAACAAGGCCGAAATAAGCCTCGATACGTCGGGAGGCGCGCTTCACCGGAGAGGATACCGGGAGGAGACCGTATCAGCGCCCATGCAGGAAACCGTCGCGGCAGCGATTATCCGGTTTACAGAATGGAACGGGTCTCTCCCTTTATATGATCCCATGTGCGGTTCGGGAACACTTTTGTGCGAAGCGCTCATGCGATACTGCAACATTCCCGCGGGCATTTTTAGAAACAAATTCGGTTTTCAATTTTTGCCTGATTTTGACGGTTTGATCTGGAAGCAGGTTAAAAAGGAGGCCGACACAAGCATCCGGGAGCTGCCCCAGGGGCTGATTGCAGGCAGTGATCTGTCCGAAGAAGCTGTCTCTGCGGCGAAGATTAACATAATGGGGCTTAATTACGGAAAGAATGTAAGCGTTGAAAAGGCTGATTTCAGAGAGTTGCCCGGTATCGAGAGGCAGGTAATTGTAGCAAACCCTCCTTATGGTATTCGAATGAGGGAAGATGAGAACCTTGAAGCGTTTTACAAAGATCTCGGTGATTTTCTTAAACAGAAATGCAAAGGTTCAGCTGCTTTTATTTACTTTGGAGAACGCAGGTATATAAAAAAAATCGGTTTAAAAGCATCATGGAAAAAACCGATCAAGGCCGGCGGGCTTGACGGTAGACTGGTTAAATACGAGATGTACTGAGGAGCGGAGCCAAAATAATTTCCCCAGAATTCACCAAGGTTGGGACTTCCACTCAATGCCATGACGCCATCATAAAACAGGCTGCCGAATTCAATACCGGTATGATCGTGGTGGGTGCCAGCGCTTATGCGCACCTGATCGATTACCGGTGCCTGGCCAATATCTCCATTTACAGTCCTTGCCATTAATCATCAATAAAATTTTTTCCCGATCTGAAAAGCATCACCAACCTCATTACCGATTCGAAAATACTTTTGAATTTCACCGCCGTAGATGAAGGGCGCTACCTTTTCCATGTCCGGCAGCCCTTCACTGTTCAGGACGGTCTCATCAACTTTGACATCCAGAATTTTCCCTATGAATTGGGTATGCAATCCAATCTCATAAGTGTGAATTAGCTGACATTCCAAAACCATTGAAAATTCTTTGACATAAGGGGCATCTACCCGGTCGCTTTTTACCGGTGTCAGGCCGGTTGTCTTAAACTTATCTTCTCTTTTTCCGGATGCCATTCCAAAATAATCGACCTCCTGGACATATTTATTCGATGGGATGCTTATCGTGTACGCCTTTCGGTCCATGATATTGCCGTAAGTGTAGGTGGCTTTGCGCAAAGAAATGGTTACCGCGGGTGGCTTCGAACAGCATATACCGCCCCAGGCAATGGTCATCACATTCGGTTTACCCTGCTTATCATAAGATCCCACACACCAAACCGGGGTCGGGTATGCCAGTGTTTTCGCTCCAAATGATTTTTTCATCTGACGCTCCTTTCGGTAGTGAAACGGTTGGTTACCAGCTGATTAACATCAATGACGGTGAATACATATTTCGGTCCGTTTCATAATAGCTCTATTTTGTCAGTTTCGTTTTCGACAAACTGTTATTCATAATCGATCTTGAAGGTGTGGTGCGGGTCTTCGTGTAGCGCCCAATATCCTTTCTGTAATTCCTGTGTAACCGGACCGCGTGTGCCTGAGCCGATCGCTCGTCCATCGATTTTCGTAATCGGCATGATGCCCCCAGCGGTACTGGTGACAAACACTTCATCGGCGGTACGGGCTTCCTCAGCGGGAAGGTTGCGCTGCACGACTTCGTAGCCATACTCGCTCGCCATTTCAATCACAGTTCTGCGGGTGATACCTTCGAGCACGCCACGCACCGGTGTCGTGAATGTGCGGCCTTTTACAGCGAAAATATTAAACCCTGGACCCTCGACAAGGTTTCCTCGTGTATCAACGACAACGGTAGTTTCGCCCCCGCGATCATAGGCTTCGAACAACCCCATAACCATATCGAGCCAGTGATAATTCTTCACGGTGGGATCAACCGATTCGGGCGGTATACGCTGCCAGCGGCTGACGATGAGGTGCAGCCCCTCTGTCTGTTTTTGGGGATTCGCAATCCAGACAAACGGAATCGCGAAGGCGAAAAATTGATTTGTGCAGGTCCGCGGGTCGCGTGATCCCGGTTTTGGAAACCCGCGTGTGCAGACCATTTCGACATAGGCTTCGCGTAGCCCACTCGCCCGGACGCAGTCGACCAGGATGGAGCGCAAATCGTCGTGGCTGTGAGGAATAGACATGTGCAGCTTGCCCATACCGGACAAGAAGCGCTCGACGTGATCATCGAGCCGGAAAAATTTTCCCTTCCAGACATGCGCGACATCGTAGGTCGCATCCGAATGGAGAAAGCCCCAGTCAAGGAGCGAGATTTTCGCCTCAGCGATGGGAACAAGTTGGCCATCGACATAAGCGGCACCGCGTGAAAAGTCAGGCATATCTACAGTTTTGCATGTATATTCATGTACGGCTAATCCACAATCTCACCGGCGGTAATGGCGCGCAGCGGACCCCCTAAAGTGCAGCGCCTTGTCGGCGGTTCTTGTGGTGATTGCCGCCGGGATCCATCAGCCCAGGGCCACATCGAGAATCATCATCACCGTAAAACCTGTCATGGTTGCCATAGTTACCATATCAATGTTTGCATTGTTTCGCTGAGATTCCGGGATCAGTTCTTCCACCACAACAAATATCATTGCTCCGGCAGCAAAGCAAAGTGCATATGGCAGGATATTCTGCATATATAGAACAAATGCTGCTCCGAACACCCCGGCAATGGGTTCCACCAGACCGGATGCCTGACCCATAAGAAAGCTCTTCGTCCGCCCCATTCCTTCTCTCCTCAACGGTAACGATACCGCCGCTCCTTCCGGAAAATTCTGAAGGCCAATTCCGATGGCCAAGGCAATGGCCCCGCCAAGTGTTGCAGCGGGAAGATGGGCAGCAACAGCACCGAATGCAACTCCGACAGCAAGCCCTTCTGGGATATTATGCAGTGTGATCGCAAGGACTAGTAGCGTACTTCGTTGCCAGGATGTCTTTATGCCCTCACTTTGATCTAAAGGCAATCCTAAATGAAGATGTGGCAGTAAACTATCTGTCAGCCTCATAAAAAGTCCACCACCCATGAATCCGATTACGGCTGTCAGCCAGGGGATGTGACCCATCTGTTGGGCCATTTCTATGCCCGGTGCGAGCAGTGACCAAAAACTTGCGGCAATCATGACACCGGCTGCGAAACCGAGCATAGAATCCATGAGTTTAGGTTTTACTGTCTTCGTGAAGAAAACGAGAGCCGCTCCTGCCGCAGTCACGCCCCATGTAAAGAGCGTGGCCACCAGTGCCTGGGTGATGGGATTGTATTGTTGAATGAAGTCGTTCATCGACTGATATTGCTTGGCCGCTAGTTGATGTGTATTTTCTTTTTTTCCCCTGCGATTAATTCATTTTTTTTCGTTCGTGGCATCCTTTTTATCTGGGTTTCCCGCTTTAAAGCATCCGATCTTGATTCGGATCTTTCAGAGTAAGCCAGCTCAACCGGTTTGCGATACCTCGTATATTTTGCGCCGCCATTTTCAGAATTGTGTTCTGCCATCCGCCGTTTCAGATCTTTTGCAATCCCGGTGTACAGCGTACCATCGTTACAGCGGACAATATAAACATACCAATTAGAACCTGAATTGAGCGATTTTTTACTCACTCTGCACCAATATATTGAGCGTTAAGGATTTAAAAAATACTCGGCATATCCAATGGTATGCCCGCGTTATTTTAAAAGTCTTATCATCTCAATATCTTGTCACATAGCTTCGCAAAAAATCGCTCAACTCAGGT
>JAOZUU010000217.1 GCA_029938515.1 Desulfobacterales bacterium
CGGATCGCATCCTCGATGTCCCGGCCGATATAACCGATCGTATCGGCCATCCGCATGACGCACCCTTCCAACGTCATCGGAATCAGACAGGTGTCCGCTTTTGTTTTCCTTGCTTTAATTTGAGTTTCCAGTACCTCAAAGGTTTTGCCCTTCTCGGGCTTAAGTTTATCGTCATGGATCTCGCCATCATGGCAGAGAATGCCGTCCAGGGTTTGCAAACACAGGTTCCAGCCCTTTCCTTTGCGTTCCACCTGATCCAGGAACTGGATGCTCTGGATGTTGTGATGGAAAGCGCCGATTTCACTGGCTTTGCACAAAGCCGACAAAAATCGCTCGCCATCATGGCCAAAAGGGGTATGCCCGATGTCGTGTCCCAGCGCGGTGGCCTCGATGAGGTCTTCATTCAAGCCCAGACAGCGTCCGATGGTTCGGCCGATTTTGGATACCAGCTGTACATGCAGCACCCGGTGCGTGATATGATCATCGTCCACCAGATAAAACACCTGGGTTTTATCGATGTAACGGGTGTAGGCCCGGGAGTAAAGAATGCGATCCGTATCCATGGCAAAATCCATCCGGTAATCAATCTCGGGTTTTGACTCCGGCCGCCGGCGGATCGCTTGATCGCTGGGAGTTGCAACCGATGTCAGGATCACCTTTTCCCGGTCGAAAAGAATACCCCGCAGATCCTTAAGAAACTGATTTTTAGATTTCACCATCGGCAATCATCCGCTCCATTAATCGAATATAATCGATTCCCGCCTTTCGAAAGCCTTCCTTGCCGTACTTCATGTTGGCTTCCAGCACATAATAATTTCCGTTATACGGGCAGATATCCAGACCCACATCATTCCAACCGCACCGGATGGCCGTGTCAAGGGCTAAATCGATGGCTGTTTTCGGCACGGGATCCAGGGAGATCGTACCGCCCACCGCTACATTGGTTCGAAAATCATCCGGTGGAGCGATTCGCCAATACGCGTGGACCACCCGGCGGCCGATGATCACCAGACGGATATCCCGATCGATGGGAAAATAAGTTTGAATATAAGCCGGGTGGCATCTGGCCAGGTATGCTTTCAGATCATCGGTATTCCGGATAAGAAACACACCTTTTCCCAGGGCGGATCCCCGGGCCACTTTAGCCACAAACGGGAAATCAAAATGATCCCGGATTTTTTGCCATTGCCGCCGCCCGTAAAATACACGGGTTTTGGGATGAGGGATATCCGTCATCTCAAACAGGGCGGTCTGCTTTATTTTATCCTGAACACATTTGTAGTTATGATAGCTGGGGAAGGTTTCTTTTCCCATGGCATTGAAAAGATCGGCATAGAAAAGACTCGGATAATAAATTCTTTTGGCCCCGATAATCAAGGACCGTTCTTCAGGGCCGTAATCAACAAAGTTCGGTTTCACTCCCAGAGTGATGACGTTCCGGCAATCCCTTAGCCGTCTCTCCAGGGCCACGGCCGGTTTATTGGTAGTAGTGTTCATTTATACAATGTTCTGAATCCGTGACAGGGACACATCGTATTTCACCGTAACGCTTCGAGCTGATTTTTCCCTTGCTGTGATCATGGATTATTCAGCTCAAATAACGATGCCGGCAAATCAGTAACGATCCACAATTTATCCAACGTCATTTCCAGTTTGTTCTTTTCACTATCGTTGAAAACGAGGGTCTTGAAGAAGGAATGCCCCCCCTGATTGAAGCGTGAACCGATATCGACTTGATATGCGCTGGCGCCTGAACCTGCGTAAATCACCACCCGTCGGGGCGAAAGGGTTTCCTTGTGGAAATAAACTTCCTCAACCAGACGATTCCATTTTCCTTTTAGTATCAGCACCGGACTTTGGTCACCGCCGGACTTCACCTGTGCCTGTTGATATGTCAGAATGGGAATCTGACCGCTTAAAAAAGCGACCATATCTTTTACCGTCACCGGTGTACCGATAATGCGCTTAAGGGTTGCTCCCGTGCCGGGCTTTTTGTGAATTTGATTTTCCCCCCTGATACGGGCGTAGAGCCACTGTCCGTTACTGGCGATCGTGGTAAAAGGACGACCGCTGAAATCGAGGATATCGGTCCTAAACTGATCCGGCCGGATACAGGCCCACCCCATCCTTCCGGATATCAATCCGGCGGGCCTTTTAAGGCGATACGTTCCCAGACCCTTAAAATGGGTTAAGGTGGCGTTTTGCCCGACCAGACGATCAATGAGTTTCCGTGCTTCGGGCGAAACATTCTTTTCGTCGGGCAGGTGCTGCCGGCTTGCACAGCCGGTAAGAATCCAGATGCTGATCGCAAGCACTAATGCAGTCGGGAAAAAACTTCGGCGGCAGGAAAGTTGAATTGAAAATCCCTTTTTGATCATTCTTCAGACAATTCCCGGATTTTCTTCTCGATACCCGTGGTGTCCTCTTTCATCAACTTCAAAGACCGACGATAAAATTCCAGTGCTTTTTGGCGATTGTTGTTTTTCAGGTAGGCATCGCCGGTGTGTTCCAAAATGATGGGATCATCCGGGATAAGTTTCACCGCTCTCAGCAATACTTTCAGGGCGTCGGCATATCGCTCCTTCTTGAAATAGATCCATCCCAGGCTGTCGGTAATATAGCCGTCTTCCGGCTTGAATCTGAGGGCTTCTTTGACCAGCTCTTCAGCCTCTTTGAGATTTTCCCCAAGATCGGCGTAAGTATATCCAAGATAATTCAGCGCATTGGCATGTTCCGGATTCAGCTCGATCACTTTCCGCATGGTGGCGATGCATTCATCCTTGTTGTCCGCTTTATCAAAAATCACGCCAAGACGAAAAAGCAGCCGCACGTTGTCGGGGTCGACTTCCAGCCCTTTTCGAATCGACCCTATCGCGGCTTCGTATTGCTTAAGATCTTCCTGAAAGATTCCCAGGTAAAGATACGGTTCGGGATCATCGGGGATCTGTTCAATCACCGTTTTTGCATGAGCGATGGCTTCTTCGGCTTTTCCCTGATCATTTAAAATAAAACCGATTTGAAGGGCGGCATTTTTATAAAATTGGGTGCCGGGCGTCACTTTCCGGAAATGTCGCAACGCCATAGGATCATCTTTCACTTCATCGTAAGCCATGGCAACCAGATAATGAAGGGTGGTGTTATCCGGCGCGCCCTTTAGCATTCCTTCGGCCATAATGATGGTGTCGCCATACTTTTTTGTGTCGATGTAATGGCGAATTAAAGCGGGAATCACATTTTTATCGTTCAACGATCGTTGGCCCAGTTTTTCGAACTGATCCTTCGCCGTTTGTTTTTGCCCAGTATGGTAATTGAGGATGCCGATCCCCATGGCCGCTCGAATCCTGCCGGGGCTACGGGAAAGGATTTCATCGTAAAGTTCCCTGGCTTTATCCGCCCGGTCCTGGGATTGATACAGTTCGATCAAACGAAATCGCGGCTCTTCCAGATCCGGGGCCAGCATCAGTGTTTTTTTAAATGCTTGCTCCGCTTCCTTCATCTCCCCAAGGTCCGTATGGATTTTTCCCAAAAAGAAATATCCGACAAAAGAACCGGGGTACAGATCAACAAGCTGCTCGTAAATACGGCGGGCGTTCTGGTAATCCTCCTTTTGCATGTAGATGTTGCCCAGGGTATGAAAAACATCTTCCCGCGATGTATCCCTGGCAATCGCCTTTTCAAAAGTTTCAAGGGCGACATCTGTCTGTTTCAAGGCCAATTGAATCTGACCGGCCATCAACAGGGTTTCGATATCATCCGGATCCTGCCGGGTCACTTCTCCAAGGATTTCCAGCGCTTTTTCGTATCGTTTTTGTTCCGACCACAGGGCGGCCAGTTCTTTTTTCAGGTAAATCGATACCGGATCCAGAACGGCGGCTTCTTCCATCTCCGCAACGGCCTCATCCAGGCGATCATCGGTGCGGGCCATCTGGGCCATAAGAAAGTGGTAATAGGCGTTATCCGTCTTCACCAGCGCTATCTGTTCTGAAGGCCCGGTTGTTGCTTTTATCGGTATACCGTCTTTAACCGGGGCACAGCCATGGATCACCATCCCTGTAAAAGCCGCAACCGTCAATATCCGGAAAATCTGTTTCAGGTAAGGTATTTTTTCCAAAACGGTAAAAATCAGTTCACGATAAAATTTCATCTGAATAATCATTCTAATCTTCTGCATAAACCCCAAAATCCGGGATTTCCTCTTTAAAATAAACGCGCATTTTCTTAATGATATTTTTTTCCACTTGTCGGACGCGCTCGCGGGAAATATCGTACCGGTCACCGATTTTCTGCAAAGTCGCCGGATTTTCCGAAAAAATTCGTTTCTCAAATATGTAAAGTTCTCGTGCTGACATCTGTTTTTTGAACTGTGCAATTTTCTCGTGCAGTAGAAATTCAATCTCTTTTTGAGCGACTTGATCTTCCACGGACTCATCTTCAACATCCAAAAGATCGATTTTTTCGGTATCTGAATCGTCCTTTACCGGCGCATCCAGGGAAAGATCCCAGCTGCTCAGGCGTTGATCCATGTTGATGATCTCTTTTTCCGATACACCCAGTTTTTCCGAAAGAAGTTTCGGTTTGGGGTCGAATCCTTCCTCGATCAGTTTCTGCTTTTCTTTTTTCAGCTTGAAAAAAAGCTTTCGTTGACCCTGGGTCGTACCAATTTTCACCAGTCGCCAGTTATCCATTATAAATTTTAAAATATATGCCTTGATCCAGAACGATGCGTAGTATGAGAATTTAACGTTTTTATAGGGGTCAAATTTTTGGACTGCCCGCATCAGGCCGATATTTCCCTCCTGGATCAGATCCAACAGGTTCTGCATCCAGATCCTTTGAAATTCCAGGGCAATTTTTACGACGAGCCTCAGATTTGATGTCACCAGCTCGTAGGCAGCCTCCGCATCCTCATCTTCCTGAATGCGGATACCCAGTTCGATTTCGCGCTCACGGGTAATCAGCGAGTATTGACTGACCTCCGACAGATAACGTTGAAGCGGATCGAACTTGACAACGGCTTTGCTGGAAACGGCACGGGAAGAACCTTTAGCAGGCGCTTTTTTCTGTTTAGTATTCTTCCCCGGCTTCGTTTTCAGGCTCTTTTTTTTAGTCGATTGTTTTACTTTCATATATACAACCTGGATGTTGTGGTTTCAGTTTGTAAAATGGTCCCAATCCGGTCGTTGGCGCTTTAATCGTGGACATTAATCCAGTTTGATGGTATCGGTGATTCGGTTAAGGTCTCGTTAAAAATACACTGCGATGACGTTGGATTGTTGTTCGTGTTCAAGGCGCACCAGCGGGGCACTCTTTCTGGTAGCAACTTCTGATGCAACACAAAACACGGGCAAAAAGACAAGTCAAATTGTGCATTTCATTTTATTACCGAGGCCCTGTATACCCCCATCCATGCGCCTGTAGCTCAGCTGGATAGAGCAACGGACTTCTAATCCGTAGGCCGCAGG
>JAOZUU010000218.1 GCA_029938515.1 Desulfobacterales bacterium
TATTTCATATGATTTCAGGCGGTTATCATTTATATAGGCCCCACCTTGCTCAATCAATCTCCGGGCCGCGCTCCCGGATGTCGCCAAGCCGGCGAGATGAAATATTTTGAATGCAGGGATACCTTTTGCCAATTCACGTTCATTAATAAAGGTGTGCGGCATCGTCCCGACCACTTCAGCGCCAAACACGGCATTACCCGATGCCACCGCCTTATCGATTCCATCCGTTTTCTCCCTTGGTATCGTGCTGGAGATCAACATTTCCATAGGTACCATCCGGGCACCAAACTGTTTAATCGCATCCTGAAAGGCACTGATCGCCTCATCCTCTCCATGTGCCAGACAAGTGGCTTCAAAAGCGAGCACTGCCTTTGCGCTGTTTAGATCCGCCCCCTGCAATTCTTCAACCGCTTTAATCTCCGACATGGGTAATAAAGTAAAAAGGGCCAGAAAACGGGCCACATCCCGATCATCGGTATTAATCCAGAATTGATAATAATCATATGGGCTTGTTCTTTTGGCATCCAGCCACACCGCTCCCTTGGCAGTTTTGCCCATCTTAGCGCCTCCAGCGGTGGTAATAAGCGGAAAAGTGATACCGAACGCGCTTCCTTGTTGCTTTCGTCGAATTAGATCAATCCCGGCCACGATATTTCCCCATTGATCGTTACCACCCATTTGCAGCCGGCAATCATGCGTCGCATACAACTCCATAAAATCATAGGCTTGTAAAACCATATAGTTAAACTCAATAAAACTTAAGCCATCCTCGGAGTCCAACCGTAACTTGCAACTTTCAGCCTTAATCATCCGATTGACGGAAAAATAACGGCCGATATCACGCAGAAAAGGGATATAGGCCAAAGGTACCAGCCAATCGGCATTGTTTAAAAGCAACGCCTTGTTCTCAGAAAAATCAAGAAACCGGGATAATTGTTGTTTTAGACCATTGGCATTTTCTTCGATATCCGCCATGGTTAACATTTTTCGCATTTCCGTTTTGCCGCTGGGATCACCGATTAACCCGGTGCCACCGCCCACCAGGGCAATTGGCCGATGACCGTGTCGCTGCATATGAACCAGTGACATAATCGGCACCAGGCTTCCCACATGCAGGCTTGAAGCGGTCGGATCAAAACCGATATAGCAGGTCGCCTGTTCCTCTTCCAGATATTTCCGTAACTCTGAATCATGGGTGGCTTGTTCAATAAAACCCCGTTCCCTCAACGTGCTATAAACGTTCATCTGAATCTACCTCTGTTCACTGAAAAATACCTTTGAAACTGAAACCAACCGGCTACGATCGACACAATCAGCTAAACCGGCTAATTGGTCACACTTGAAATTTAGTCAAAAATATAAAATGGCTATTTATTGGCATACTCAATGGCACGGGTTTCACGAATAACGATTACCTTGATTTGACCGGGAAATGTGACCGATGCCTCGATCTCCCTGGCGATATCCCGGCTGAGCAGAATGGCCTGCTCATCGGACACCTTCTTGCTCTCAACAATCACCCGTACTTCCCGACCGGCCTGGATGGCATAGGTGTTGGAAACCCCTTTAAAATTATTTGCGATCTTTTCCAATTCTTCCAACCGCTTGACATAATTTTCCAGGGACTCTTTTCGGGCGCCCGGGCGGGCGCCCGACAGACTGTCCGCCGCCATAACCAGAAAATCATACACATTGGTGGGCGCCACATCTTCATGATGAGCGGCAATGGCTTGAACCACATTGGCCTTCTCTTGATATTTTTTGGCCAGCTTTGAACCGATGATGGCGTGGGGACCGTCCACCTCATGGTCAACGGCCTTGCCCAAGTCGTGTAAAAGGCCCATGCGCCGGGCAAGCTTGGCATTTAATCCCAGCTCCGAAGCCATTATACCACAAAGAAACCCAACTTCCACGGAATGCTGAAGAACATTCTGGGAATAACTGGTCCTGAACTTGAGACTCCCGATTAGTTTTATCAGTTCATGGTGAATGCCATGGACGCCCAGATCGAAAGCAGCCTGTTCGCCGGTCTCTTGGATAACAACGCCCACTTCTTTTTCGACTTTTTTAACCACGTCCTCGATCCGGGCGGGATGAATACGGCCATCGGAAATCAGTTTTTTCAACGATAACCGGGCCACTTCTCTGCGGACAGGATTGAAACCGGACAAAATTACCGCTTCCGGCGTATCATCGATGATCAGGTCTATGCCCGTAGCCGCCTCCAACGCCCTGATATTACGACCTTCCCGACCGATAATTCGACCTTTCATATCATCACTGGGGAGCTGCACCACCGAAACCGTTCGTTCCATCACAAAATCACCGGCATAACGCTGGATCACCGTGGCCAGTATATTCTTGGCCTTTTTATCCGCTTCGGCCTTGGCTTCCGATTCGATCCTCTTGATCAGCTTGGCGCCATCGTAACGCGCCTCGTTTTCCATGGCCCGAATGAGAAGTTCCTTGGCCTGATCGGTGGTCATGCCGGATATCTTTTCGAGCTGCCTCTTTTGTTCCTCAATAAATTCATTCGCCTTTGCTTCTAAATGATCGACTTTGTTTTCTCTTTTTGACAACCGCCGTTCTTTTTTTACAAGTTCACGGTCCCTTCTCCCCAATTGATCTATTTTACGTTCGGAATTTTCTTCCTTTTTACTCAAACGTCTCTCTATTTCCTTTAATTCCACCCGAGTGTCTTTGGTTTCGATGTCAAAATCGGTTTTCATTTTAATTCGCCGGTCTTTCACCTCGAGCTCGGCTTCCTTGACCAATGTGGCGGCCTGGCGGTTGGCATTTTCAATCATTCGGCCGGCTTCTTTTTCAGCCGCTCTGATTTTCCGCGACACCCCGCCCCCCCTGATCAGGTACGCAGCAATGAAACCGACAACCAGACCGATTCCAATAGCCCCCCAAAGGGTGTATGTCATTTCCATAGGCTTCTCCTGAACCCAACGGTTCCAATTTTCTGGACGGATCGCTGGATTCTTTTTATTGTTATTTCCCCAAAATGGGGATCCATAATCGTCAGCAGATTTTCCCAACTGCCACAAAATAAGTTGGCAACAAAAAATTCTACCGAGAAAGCTGATTAAGGTAAAAATATGAAGTGAAACAGGCAGGAAAAAGCAGGCAGTCCCAAAAGGCATCAATCATCACGATGACGCCATATCCGAAAATGGCTCACCGTGACGGTAAATGGATCCCCTGCCATTGTGCCGTGTCAGGAGGGCTTTGAACCAGTTGTTCAAAGTGGGTGCCTTGGTAGTGTCTTTAGGCTTTTCTGTACAAGCAGAACATGCTCACCAACACCAGGGAAAGCTCCCGTTATTTAAATGTTGAGACAAAGCGCTTCTGCCAATCACGAACACGGCAGGGGGTAGTACCAATGTTTACATCCTTTATGCCGAAGCTCTTTTCAATTAACAATCGCTTGGCACATTCCTTTTGGAACTGAAACACTCAGAACCGTTTTTATCTTCGAAAAAACGTTGATATCATTTCTCGACAAAACTCGATTCCGGTCTGATTAGCTGGTGTTTGTCCAGCGGTCAAGTTTGTGTAATAGATGGGTTGATCTTCTATTAATTTCTTCTAACGCCTTATTTTCGTTTCTTTTCAAATCAATACGTTCATGAGCGATATTCAAGGCCGCTGAAAGCATAATCGCCAAACGGGAAATTTGCTTCGAGTGAGCCTTGTGTTCATCTTCGACTTTAGTTACTTCCTTCACGAGCAAATCGGCAACTTCCTGGGCTTTTCCCGGATCGGAATCCGCCTGAAAATTAAACGTTTGTCCGAAAAGCTCTATGGATATAATTTTTTCCATCTAAACACAATCCGACGTCATGATTTACGACCGGAGCGTTATCATACAGATATTTTTTTTACACCCGCTAAGAATCACTTTTCGCCAAATCGTCCAGTTTGCTCAACAATCCATCTATTTTCCCGCGAATCTGCAGTTTTTCTTCGGCGAAATGACTTTCTGTTTCCTCTTTTTGTCTGAGTGTTTCTTCCAGACGATTAATTTTCTGTTTCAACTCCGCATTTTCTGTTTTGCGTGCTTGTAATGTGCTGATTATCCTTTCAACTTTCGTTTCGATCTCATCAAATTGTTTAATAATTAATTCGTTATTCAATTATCCTCCCCTTTCAATCATAAATTGATAATGACGGTTATTTAAAATTAAGTCAAGATATTTTACGAAACCGTTCCTGTAAGGCCGCCTCAACATTTTCCAAATCCGATCGATTGTTGACCCCGGAGACTTCGACCGGGTCGTCCCCCAGGACGACGCCGACCGGACGGGTTTGGTCATGGGCGATGCCCACGATATCAGTTAAATAAAATTCTCCCTGGGCATTATTCACCCGCAGTTTTTCAAGTGCCCTTCGTAAAAACTCCCTGTCAATACAATAAATCCCTGCGTTGACCATGCGAATAGCTTTTTCGGCTTCGTTAGCATCAGCTTCCTCAACGATGCCGGATACTTTCCGATCCGGGCCCACAATAATCCGTCCGTAACCAGTGGGATCCGGGACCTCGACCGCCAGGACGGTCACGTCCCGCTTGCCGATAAAATGGTCGGTCATCAAACGGGTTACGGTGGCAGGCTTGAGAAGCGGCACATCCCCGCACAATATCACCACATGCTCAATCTGTTCCGGTATCTTGGGGAGAGCGCACATGACCGCATGGCCGGTACCCAGTTGCCGATCCTGGCGGACAAATTTCAGCCGGGTATGATCAGCCACGGCCTTCTGCACCTGTGCGGCCTGATGACCAATGACGATTATAATCTCTTCCGTCTTCAAGGCATTCGCCGTCTCGACCACATAACGGATCATGGGTATTCCGTTGATCTCATGCAACACCTTGGCCCGATCCGACTTCATCCGGGTTCCCAGGCCGGCCGCAAGGATAATAACGGCCACGCGATCGTTTTTTTTATCGTTTTTCACATCAACTGGTTTCCTATGACGACGAAGGTCAGGGTCCCGGAAAGAAATAAATCCACAAGATTGCGCAGGATTTTGGTTTGTCTACAAGGCACATCCACCGGCGCATATCGAGATGGGCGGTGGTGGATGTAACGCAGTAGACAGGCAAAAAGACAAACAAGGTGTGAATTTATTTTTTTTCCGGCGCCCTTATTCTCCAGCACTTTGATGGGGACAATATAAAAAAGGGCAAACCGCTCCTTGATGGTCTGCCCTTAAATTTGAGTGCCTATGCCGGCGATAAAAAAATAGCGGCCATCATCGGTAATTATCTCACTTTCGAATGACCCTGTTTCGTCCGGAAACGGCCTCACATACGCGTATTGGCTATTTTAATTCGAACCATTGCCCGATCCAGAGCGGCCTTGGCCCGAACCCGGTCAATCTGTTCTTTTTTTTCCTTTTCGGCCAATCGCTTTTCGGCCCGTTCCATGGCCG
>JAOZUU010000219.1 GCA_029938515.1 Desulfobacterales bacterium
AAATAATCCGTGTCAAAAAAAATGGCTATTTATTTGTTCTGAATAACGAGGTCTGGATTTTAAAGAAGGAAAAAAAATGTTTAACGCATTACCGGGACAAGTACGAGGCGTTCTGTCTTTGATTCTTTATGCCCTGAACACGGTATTTTGGTGTTCGCTCTTGTTTATGATGGCAGTGGCCAAGGCCCTGGTTCCCCTGGAATCCTGGCGGCGCGGGTGCAGTCGCGTACTTCATGCCATCGGCGAGAGCTGGATTGGGATGAATAACCTGAATCAGAAACTGACCGGCAATACTCACTGGGACATTAAAGGGGCGGAAGCACTTGATCGGTCGGATTGGTATCTGGTTTTATCCAATCATCAAACCTGGGTGGATATCCTTGTTCTCCAGAGGGTATTTAATCGAAAGATTCCGTTCTTGAAATTTTTCATTAAAAGAGAATTGTTCTGGTTTCCGGTTTTGGGCCAGGCCTGGTGGGCGCTGGATTTTCCGTTTATCAAACGGTACACGAAAAAATTTCTCCAAAAAAAACCCCACTTAAGGGGTAAGGATCTGGAAATCACGCGCAAAGCCTGCCAAAAGTTTAAAAAGATTCCGGTTTCAATCATGAATTTCGTGGAAGGCACGCGCTTTACCAATGAAAAGCACAACCGCCAGCATTCGTCCTATACGCATCTGCTTAAACCCAAAGCCGGAGGTATTGCTTTTGTACTCGGGGCCATGGGAGACCAGATTCACCATATACTGGATGTCACCATCGTTTATCCCGGCAAGACGCGAAGCTTCTGGGCGCTTCTGTGCGGAAATATAAGGGAGATCAAAGTCCGGGTGCGGTCGATTTCGGTAGGATCTGAATTGCAGGGCGATTATATCAATGACGAATCTTTCCGGAAGAAGTTGCAGCAGTGGCTGAACAGCTTGTGGGATGAAAAGGACCGGCGTATTGAGGAGATGATGACCTAACCCGGCAAAGCCGGTTGGAACGAAGTGGAAATCCCGATTTATCGGGGAATATAATTGCAGATTGGCGATTGATCCGCCGGGGGTATGGCGGATGGTATCGCTCCAGATATTTTCGCCACCAAGACACCAAGACTCGAAGTAAAGAATCTTGGTCCAGAGGAATAGGCTTTGGGTCACTCCTGAAAGGGGATAACGATACAAGTCATTTTGCTGAACCGCAGAATACCGAGCTTGGAAAGAACCAAATAGAGAAAAAAATCTATGAAACCATTGCCCGAATCACCATTATCGCTTTGTCTGGAAAGGATTTGAAGGGGTTGAAGATGCCCGTAACCTGATCCATTATTATCGCCTGACACCGGACAAACGGTTGGTCATGGGGGGCGGGCCTGTGGGCCTTACCTGGGCCAACACCTTGGATGCAGACAGCAACGAAGCCGCCTGGAAACATCTGGAAAGACATATTCGTTTTCTTTTTCCTTCCCTTGCCGACACGAAAATAACTCACCGGTGGGGCGGCCCTTTTTCCATTACGGTCAACTTGACCCCCTCACTGGGTTACCTGGGCAGCAAGAAAGCGGTGTTTAGTTTGGGATGTATCGGGCATGGGGTTTCGATGAGTCATCTGAATGCCTGTACGCTACGGGATCTTTTGCTGGAACGCCGAAGCGAACTGCTGGAATGCATCTGCGGCTGGGAACTCCGCAAGGCGCTGAATCTGTTTCGAAAGATGCTGGATGAGGTGTGGGAAAAATGATGATAACCTGAATCTTTATATTTTTGACCTTCAACTCCGCCTGTTGGTGATGGGCGCGGTTGAGCGGGTTGAAGTTGCCGTACGAACAACAATTCGCTGACGGATATTGCCCGGCACCGCGATGCGAAGCGAAGCGACTACATCATCCAGAACTGGATGCGTAACTGGAATACCATTGAATTTCTTGGCATTTGGGAGCAGCTCAATAATCCTGATTTTAATTCCATCGAATTCGATGGAATTAGAAACCAGGGTGGTCTGAACAGCTTTTCTTTGATCCCGAAGTCCGCTGGTTTCCGGTAGCTGACGCGTTGTGGGAAACAAGTTACGAAAAATTGATACCGCCGTTGGTCCATCAACTTCGGGAAAAAGTGAAAACCTATCGAGGAAATAACTACGATTGCGCTAGCAAAACCAGCTGGGCATTACTCAACGGGTGTTTTAATAAAAGAGCGGTTTGTATTGCTCCTCCTCGACAGGCGGAATGCCGTATCCGATATGATTGATATCGACCATGGCACAGTTGATCGGGCGGATTACCGGTGATTTTGAGGGATTGGGGATATAAGCCGGCAGGAAACTGATTTTCAAAAATCCCATTTCCAGAGAAACGCCAAGGTAACATATATTTTGCACAATAACGTGATGTATGTTACTGTGCAAAAAATACTTTAACATTAAGAGAAATATCGGGATGCAAAATTTAGTTAATCGGCTGAAAATCTATTTATTGGATACACTTGGTATAGCGGTCAAGTTGTCGAAACCGACAAATCCGGGATCGCTTCCTTTTTTTCTTCAGGATATTTATGATGTGTTCCAGATCAGGTTGTTGAATGAAGAATTTATTATTTTGGCCTCAAAAAACGACAGTGAGCTTACCCCTGCGACAATTAATAAACATATCGATATCGTAAGCCAACAGCTTAAAATGAAAGCTGTTTTTGTACATTCCACCATTTCATCTTTTAACAGAAAACGTCTGATCGAGCACAAAGTTCCTTTTGTCATACCGGGGAACCAGATGTATATCCCGGATTTGGGTATTGATTTGAGGGAATATTTTATTAAAAGAAAATCAAAGACAGTCATCTTGGGACCATCCACTCAGGCCGTTATTCTCTACGCACTGACCCAAACAATGATCGAACCTTTAAACCCAACGCAATTAGCGGAAGCACTTGGATATTCACGAATGGCGATGACCAGATCGCTCGATGAGATCGAATCCGCAGAGTTGGCTGAGGTATCGGTCGTGGGCAGGAAAAGATTGGTTTATTTTGACAAAAACCGCAAGGAATTATGGGAAAAAGCGCTTCCTCATTTGAAAACGCCGGTAAGAGAAAACGTATGGCTGAAAGCTATGATCGATGAGTTGCCGGTCTGTCAAGCCGGTCTGACGGCCTTGGCATGCTATTCAATGTTGACTCCTCCGAAAAGACAGCTTTACGCAGCTTTTATCAAAGACTGGAAAGACATAAAGCGTAAATATCCTCATGAAATTATTTCTTATCCGGATGAGGCAGAATATGAACTGGAGGTATGGAGCTACTCTCCGTGCTTATTCGCAAATGGTAAAATAGTTGACCCATTCTCTCTGTATCTGAGTTTAAGAGATATTAAGGATGAACGCGTTGAATCCGCCATTGAAAAGATGATGGAGGGCATTGAATGGTAAGGGGACTTGGTATTTTCCGGGATTATTTCAAGGGTTATACGGATAAATATATTCTGATTGGCGGAACTGCGTGTGATTTAGCGATGGAAAATATGGGGCTTAATTTCAGAGCAACAAAAGATCTGGATATTGTCTTAATCTTGGAAGCCCTGAATGTTGAATTCGTAAATGTCTTTTGGAGTTTTATTAAAGAAGGGCAATATAAAAACAGGCAAAAAAGTACCGGCAAGAAACTGTTTTATCGTTTTTACGATCCCGAGAAGGAAGCCTTTCCTTATATGATAGAATTATTTTCTCGAAAACCAGATGTATTTGAATTGCCCCTCGAGAGTCATTTAACCCCGATTCCCATTGATGAGACGGTTTCCAGCTTATCGGCTATTTTAATGGACAGCGATTACTATGATTTTATTAAAAACGGGCAAAAGGTCACGGACGATCTTTCGATAATCTCACATGAATATCTGATTCCATTGAAATCAAGGGCCTGGTTGGATTTATGTAAGATCAAAAGCTCGGGTAAGACTATCGACAGTAAAGACATCAAGAAACACAAAAACGATGTCTTCAGGCTTTATCAAATATTGTCCCTGGACACAGATATTGCATTGCCTCAAACCATAGCAGATGACATGCGGATATTTTTAGAGAAGGTATCTGATGAGCCGCCTGATTTAAAAAGTCTGGGAATACGCAATACATCGTTGGCAGAGATTATCGGTAATCTCAAAAAGATTTATAAGCTTTGATGACGGAAAAAACAGGATATCATCCGCCTTGTTTCAGTAATAATATTATGACTTTACAAATTTACCTCGAACATGTATAGGCTTTCAGATAATGTTTTTGTCCCGCTGCAAGCGGGACTTGAGGGAGCCCCCCCTGAGTAAGTCGTACCATTCGTACGTCGTCGAAGGGGGGCGATCGATAACGCAGCCCAAAAATTTTATCTGGAAGACTATAGTTTGAATCAACAGACTGTGTCGTGAGGGAAGGGTTATCAAATGAATGATTCATTGGAAAAAGCAATAGCTGATAAGAATGGAAGAATGGTTTATGAAAAAGGGGATCAAATCAGATGAAGGGAAGGAAAATCGGTAGAAATGACCCGTGCCCTTGCAGTAGTGGGAAAAAATATAAAAAATAATGAGAGCGCGATAAAAAGAAAAATCGCGAGAAGCTAATGAGTGAAAAAAAGAAAGGTCCGATAATTAAGGGCTACGAAAAATTAAAGAAAGAAGTTGTCATCGACAAGGTGAATGAAATTTTCCGCACTCAGCCGGATAATTATATCGCGGCATTGGAGGAAATAGGCTTCGAATATCATGAGGAAGATGACTATGAAGAAATAGAAGAAAGAAATGCCAGACCTGAAAATCAGAACCAGAAGGATTTGGTCGCGTTTTTTAAGGGTGAAAAGAAATTATCCGATAGAATACTGCATCAATATTTCGAAGAGCGTGACTCGGAATTTCCCAACCTGCCCCTTATGCGGCCTTTTTTTAAAGAAGCAAATCAAAATTTGAAATCTCTCATAATGTATGGTCTTGACAGTTATCCGGAAAGGATTGATCTTTTGTCGGATTTAGCCTTTTTCCATGAGTTTGAAAATAATATCAGGCTCCTCATCACCTATTATACACGTGCCTGTGTAGCCCAGAGTAATCTGGAAACATTTACCGAGTTAGCCTGGGATTTCTATTATTCCACCAATCCGGACGGGTACGAAGCTTTATACGCCCTCAAGAAATTATTCGATCCTGATACGGAAAAAAGAAAAATCATCGATTTCCTGATCGCCGAAACGAAGGAAGGTAAGGAAACTGATTCAACTGTAAAGATATAACAATGAGAAGAATGACTAGACGCCCAACACATCCGGGTCGTATAATAAAAGAAGATTATCTTTTGCCCCTGTCCATTACAATCAAGGATATGGCGGATACGCTTGGTATCTCCAGAAAAACATTGTCCAAAATGAATAAAGCTTGACAAAAGAGCTCATTTTCATATACAAAAAGCATATAATCATATGCAAAAAG
>JAOZUU010000220.1 GCA_029938515.1 Desulfobacterales bacterium
GCCGGCTCCCTGGCCGATATTTGTGTCCAGGACGTGGTCATCCCGGCGGTTCCCATTTCGGCCATGAAATCGATCCTTGAACAGATTTGCCCACTGCTCAATCCCGACAGTGTGGTGGTGGATGTCTGCTCCGTAAAAACCTATCCCGTCAAATGGATGCGGGAATTTCTCCCACCAGACATGCCTATTTTAGCCACCCATCCCATGTTTGGTCCGGACAGTGCCGCGGATACGCTTGCCGGACAAAAGATTATTCTTTGCCCTCAACGGCTTGATTCCGAACGGTACGAATGCATCCGTGGATATCTTCAGTCGCGGCAATTGGAGGTGATCGAGACGACCCCTGAAGAGCACGACCGTAAAATGGCCGCCACCCTGGCTTTGACCCATTTCATCGGCCGATCCCTGTCAGAGTACGGCGCCGAGCCGATGGATATTGACACCGAAGGATATAAACGTTTGCTGTATACTCTGGAAACCGTCACCCACGACACCTGGGAACTTTTTACGGATATGCACCGGTATAATCCGTTTGCCCGGGATGTACGTGACCGCTTCATGGCAGCAGTTGAACTGATCGACGCACGACTTGAAAGAGAAAGTGCATCGATCCTGAGATCATCCAAATGAATCACTCAATCGAATCCGTTCTGGTTACCGGCGGCGGCGGTTTTCTGGGCGGTGCCATTGTTGAGATGATATCGAAAAAGGGCGCCCGGGTACGCAGCTTCTCCCGCCACTTATACCCGCGCCTAGATGCCCTGGGAGTGGAACAGGTCCAGGGAGACCTTAGGGATCGGAACGCGGTTTTGACTGCATGTGAAGGTATCGATGTGGTTTTTCATGCGGCGGCGAAAGCCGGTGGCTGGGGAAAGATCAAGGATTATTTTGATATCAATGTCAAGGGAACCGAAAATGTCATTGCCGCATGCAGGCATCACCAGGTGTCTCGGCTGATCTATACGAGTTCGCCCAGTGTGGTGTTCGATCGAAAGGATAAAACCGGAATCGATGAATCCGTTCCGTATGCATCGACCTTCCAAACCCATTATCCGGCCACCAAGGCCCGGGCCGAACAGGCGATCCGAAAAGCCGGGCAGGGGGGATTAGCGACCATCTCTCTGCGACCTCACCTGATTTGGGGGCCGGGGGACAATCACCTCGTTCCCCGGATCCTCAAACGGGCCAAACGGCTCAAACGAATCGGCGATGGGTCGAACCTGGTGGATACGACTTATATCGACAATGCCGCTTTCGCCCACGTGTTGGCCGCGAGGAAACTCAAGGAAAATCACGCCCTCTCCGGAAAGGTCTACTTCATCAGCCAGGGGGAGCCGGTTCTGCTCTGGGAAATGGTGGACGATATCCTTCGGGCGGCGGGGAAAGATCCGGTTAAAGGTCGTGTTTCACCGACAACGGCCTGGATGGCCGGGGCGTTGTTGGAAGGTATTTACAAATTATTCAAACTTCCCGATGAACCTTTCATGACCCGGTTTGGGGCTACCGAACTTTCCACTTCCCACTGGTTTGACATCAGTGCCGCCCGGCGGGATCTGGGGTATGAGCCGAAAATTTCCACGGAAGAGGGATTAAAAAGGTTGGCCAGATGGTTAAAAACGCATCCCATCGTCTAACCATAGTACAAAAGCACGTTTTAACAGAAGGACTACAGACTATTTCTGTCCGGCCCCTACCATATGCGCCAGTGATCTGGCCATATTGTCGAGGAAGGCATCATCCGGAAGTGAAATCGTCATTTCAAGCTTGCCGTCCTCGGTTTTTTCCAGGCATTCGCTTAGCTTTTCCTTAAAAGCACCGGTCAGCCGGGTAATCTTTTCGGATTCCTCCTTTTCGGAGAACATTTCCCCAATAAACGCAAAGGCTGCTCCCACAAGCTGCCCACCGGCGGCGGCGACCTTTCTTTTCCTTGCCAGTTTATATGCTTCTTTTTCCACGGCGGTTCTCATGCTCTCATCTTCGGCGGCTTCCGGTTTGGTCCCCAGCAAAATTTCCAGCCGGCGTTTTAGCTCTTCTATGCCGGCGGCCATATTTACATCCGTTGTTTCGGATTCCGGATCGAGGACCGCCAGGGAAAGCTCGTGTTTGGCCGATAGTGTTGCCAACATATTTTCTTCCAGGGTATCCCGGGTCACCAGCAGGTAAACCTGGACCGGGCGTTTCTGGCCCATGCGATGCACGCGGCTGATACGCTGTTCCAGCACGGCCGGATTCCATGGCAAATCTACATTGATCACGGTGTCGGCAGCCTGGAGGTTCAATCCCGTCGAACCGGCATTGGTGGTAATGAACAATTGGCAGTCCGGATCGTTTTGAAACTGGTGCATCAGGCCCTGTCGCTTTTTCTGGGGGACCGAACCATCCAGACGCACAAAGGCCGCTTTGTATTTTTCCAACAGGGATTCAATGAGGTTCAACATCGTCGTCCATTCCGAGAAGAGGACAATCTTACGTCCTTTCTCGCCCAGGAGCTGATCGAATAGCTGGTCGAGTTCCGTCAGCTTGCTGGAATACCCCGGTGGCTGTTTATCCACCAAAAAGGTGCTGTTTGCGCACATGCGGCACATGAGCAGTGCCTTTTGCAGCCGGAGCAGATCCATCTCCGTTAAATATTTTTTGTTGATAATGGTTTGAATCGTTCGGGCATAGCCGCTGTTCATATCGTATTGTTCTTCCGTGGGGGGAATTCGCAGGATATCGGTGGTTCGCGGGGGAAGATCCGCCAGGACTTCCTGTCGGGTACGCCGCAGCATAAGCGGTTTCAGCTTTTTGCGCAGTTGATCCAGTTTTTTATATCCCAGAACCTTTCCCTTTTCATCAACGACTTTGTGTCGGTTAAAAAATCGGAAGGCCGGCCCCAGACGTCGGTCATCGATGAATTCAACCACCGAGAAAAGCTCGTCAATTCGATTTTCAAGGGGGGTTCCGGAAAGTACCAGGGCGAACGTCGATTTCAGGGCCTTGACCATCCGGCTGGTCTTGGCCTCCCAATTTTTAATCCGCTGTCCCTCATCAAGGATGATCAGGTCCCACTGAACCCGCTCAATGGAGAGATAATCTCGCAATACCTGCTCATAATTACAAACACAGAAAAAATCGTCGCTATCATACTGGCGCGCCCGCTGCTCGGCGCTGCCCAGAACCAGACAGCAGCTGCGATTGCTGAAGCGTTCGATTTCAATGCGCCATTGGGATTTCAAAGAGGCCGGGCAGATCACCAGGACCTTTTCAACCGGTGCATGACGGGACAATAATTCGGCCACACCGATCCCCTGGATGGTTTTACCCAGTCCCATGTCGTCCGCCAGAACTGCCCGCCCGGCACCCACGGAAAAGGCGATACCGTCCAGCTGGTAGGGCAGCAGTTCGGCATTCAGCAGGGTTTTACGAAGGGGATGATTGGCAGGATCTTTACGAATTTCAGCAACGGTTTGGGCGATATGTTCCTGAAACAGTTTGTGGTTCATATACTCTTCGGCATCCGGGTAAATAGTGACTTGCGAACCCGCGTTTTCTACCTGACGGATGCAGCGGACCAGAGCCTTAACGTCGCGGATCGATTTTTTCTTGAACGGGAAAAGATATTGGGCCACATCCAGGTCAAGTTTTTCCGGGATCAAAAGGCGAAGTTCAAGTTGCTGGCCATACTCCAAATAGACACAGATTTCATTAATCTCTGCCGGTTTTTCCCGAATTGCCCGACTGAATTTTTTTCTGACTTTATCCAGGGCATGCAGGATGTGCTTACAGGTGCCCAGTGTATTTTTACGAAAATCGGGGCATGAGCAATACGATTGACCCGGCTCCCAGCCTCGCAACGCGATGCGGTAGCTTTTCCCTGAAGCCTGGTTAGTGACCGTATAGTCGGTCCAGAGCAGACCCGGATCGAGTGATTTGAGACGCATTTTTTCAGTCTCGGCCCGCTCTTGCCGGTCGCGGATAGCCTGTTTGACCAGCGCCTCCTCATCCAGACTTTCCATGGGAACACGTTCAGGCGGCGGCGCCGATAGACCCAGGGAGAGTTTCTCCTCGAGAATGATGGAAAGCGCGGCCCCCTGGTGTTCGCAAACGCCGGAACAGCGATTACATTCAAGTTTTAGACGCCGTGGATTGGCCGGGTTCAGTGAAATCTCGACCACCGTGCCGCCGAGATTGAGGCTGAACCGCTCGTTGTTAAGCTTGACCTGTTCATACAGGTCAACATCCCATTTCCCGCCTTCCAGAATGAGCTGTTTACCTTTTTCCCCCAACAACTTGCAGGCCTGAATATAGGATAGGTGTGATAATTTGTCTTTCAATGTGGTCATACGTGCAACTCCTATGTATTTCAATTTAGGGGATTATAATATAAGTCTGGCATGACGAATTGGGACTTTTTACGAAACCATCACCTTTAAAATATGATTTGAAAAATCGATTAATTCGTCCAGATGATTTTCGATCACTTCCACCATCAGTTCCAGATCAAGTTTTTGGTATTCATGAACCAGGGTATTACGAAAACCGATCATTTTTTGGAGATTTTCCGCCAGATCGGCGGGAACCAGGTCATGTTGGGCCAGTAATTTAAAACTCTCCCTGCTTTCTTTAGGGAGACCGAGCTTTTTTACCTTTACGACGTGATTCGCCATATCAATGCACTGTTCGCAGGCGCGCTGCAAATTTGCAGCGATGGCATCCTGCTTCAAATAATCTTTTTCGAATGGCTGTTCACTGGGCAGGGTGTAATAAACGCGAATTTGCCTGACACAGCGCTCGATGCTTTCCTTTTTGTTCAAAACAACATCATTCATGGCGATACCACTCTTCCGCTGGTCATGATCTCTTTTAAAATTTCCGCTCTTTCTTCGTTCAATTTCTGATAATAAGAGATTGTTAGCATATCGAATTCATCCGCGGCATATTCGTCGGCCGTATGGATTCGGCGGTCGGCGGCGACAATCTCCTTTTGCAGAACCGTCGGAACGCGACGCAAATTGATTAGATCCACATCTTTTTTTAGCAGTCTTTCCAGTTCAAAGCGTAGATCAGACATCACTAAAGTCCCGATTGTTTTGGCCTGCTGATGTTTTAATAAAAGGGCAATGTCGACATCGCTATTTGTCCATTGATCATCGGTTCCGTAAGTTCCGAAAAGATAGATGGCTTGCACTTCCGGATAATGTTTCAATACTGTTTGTATGATTTGTTTTTGTTGGATCATCCCGTTCCTCTCTGATTATTCTCCGCGATTCGGTGGGGGTACGAAGACCTTTCGTCTGAATTTTAGCTAAAAACTCACTGGGTGTCAGAGACCTGCTTTTTGCTGCGACATCCCCCAGAATCGCCATCAACTCTCCCTGCAATGAGCGATGATTTTGGGCGGCTCTCCGGCGTACCTGTTCAGCGATATCATCCGGCACATTTTTAATCGATAAGTTGA
>JAOZUU010000221.1 GCA_029938515.1 Desulfobacterales bacterium
AGGGAAAAAAAAGATTGAAAGAATACCCTTGGGTTGATATAGATACAAAGATTCGTGGATAGAAATCATATTTCAGATAACTGAACACAAGAAGGAGGAAGTCATGCGAAAAGGATTGATGTTGGTAATGTTAGGTGTGGTTCTCGGGTTGGTGATGTCTCCGTGCGCCTGGGGGGCTGATTCGTCGATTACGATCGGATTTAATATTCCCCTTACCGGTGATAATCCCGATGTCGGCGCCTCGTCCAGGAATGCCGCCGAAATGTATCTCAAGAAAAACCCCAGTATCGATGTGGGCGGAAAAAAATATCAACTCAAATTTCTCTACGAAGACAATGAATATAAAGCCGAATCCGCGGTCAAGGCCAATACGAAGCTGATTACCGCTGAGGATGTGCTGGCCATTGTGGGTCCGCAATCCTCCAGTCAGGCGGTACCGGCCGGAGAGATCGCCAACAATCTGGCCACACCGATGATCAGCCCCTGGTCCACCAACCCCAATACCACCCTGGATCGACCGTATGTATTTCGCGGGTGCTTTTTAGACCCCTTCCAGGGACCGGTTGCGGCTGATTTTGCCACCGAGGATCTGGGTGCCAAGAAAGCCGCCGTGCTCTACGACATCGCCGCAGATTATCCGAAAGGGCTGGCCGAATTTTTCAAGGCGGCTTTTGAAAAACTTCATGGTGCCGGTTCCGTGGTGGCGTTTGAATCTTTTACGACGGGTGATAAGGATTTTTCCGCTCAGATGACCAGCATCGTCGCTTCCGGAGCAGACGTTCTTTTTGTGCCCCAGTATTATTCCGAGGTCCCGCTGGTTATTCGCGCGGCCAAGGAGATGGGCTGGACAAAGGATATCCTCGGGTCTGACTCCTGGGGGGGTGGCGACCTGATGGGACTGTGTGGTGATGATTGCAAGGGCTATTATTTCTCTACCCATTATGCCGCGGCCGGTGCGAAGGGAGATACAAAAGCCTTTATTGATGCATACAAGACGACCTATGGTAAAACACCTGACGATGTGGCTGCCCTGACGTGGGACTCCCTGGGATTGATGGTGCAGGCCATGAAGGATACCGGTGGTTTGTCCGGAGATATCAAAGCTGACCGAACCAAGGTCAAAGATGCCCTGGCAGCCATCAAGAGCTATCCGGGAATTACCGGTGGAATGACATTTACAGCGGACGGCGACCCGAAAAAATGCGCCGTGGTGGTTAAAATCAACGACGAAGGTCAGTTCGCTTTCCACAAATCCGTTTGCCCTAAATAGTCTCAATAAACAAAGATACCACTGGGGGACAGCACTCTGCCTGACCCTCGGCGGGGTGATATTAAAGGGGTCCGGGATGATAGTCTGGGCCTCTTTCCCTTTATTCAAGATCTTGATCATTATTCGGGAGTACCTGAATGTCCTTTACCTTCTTAATGCAGAATCTGGTGAACGCCCTTCAATGGGGGAGTTTCTACGCCCTCATCGCCCTGGGTTACTCCATGGTGTACAGCATCCTGATGCTGTTTAATTTCGCCCACGGAGATATCTTCATGGTCGGCGCCTATATTGGCCTGGGGGTGGCCACGTTACTTCTGGCTTTGGTTGGGACTGGTGCCGGCGCAATGCTTCCCGGTTGGGTGGTGCTGGTATTTACCATACTGATATCCATGTTTTTAACCGCATTTGTCGGGCTTATTGTCGAACGCGTGGGTTACCGGCCCCTGCGCGAAGCGCCCCGGGCTTCGGCCGCCATTACCGGATTAATGATCGGTATCATCCTGGAGACGTCCAATATTATCCTTATGGGCGGGCAGCGGGTCAAATTTCCCCAACTGATCGAATCCGTGACCTATAATATCGGTGGCGTGTTTGTCACCAATATGAAGATCATGATCGTACTCGTCTCGCTTGGCCTCATGCTCGCTTTACACCTGTTTGTAACCCGGTCCAAATGGGGAATGGCCATGCGGGCCATGGCCTTCGATTACGTGGTGGTGCCGCTGGTGGGGGTGCCGCTGAATACCATTGCCGCCATGACCTTTGCCATCGGGTCGGCCCTGGCGGCGGCGGCGGGTATCCTGTTTGGGTTGGCCTACCCCGTGCTGGATCCGTTTATGGGCGTCAGCCTTGGATGGAAAGCCTTCGTGGCCGCCATTCTTGGGGGACGCGGTTCCATCATGGGTGCCTGTCTTGCCGGTTTCATGCTCGGATTTATCGAGATCATGACGGTTCCGGCCATCCAGATCGTTAATCGTCTTTTTAACCTCAATCTCGGTTCCAATCTGCGGGATTTAATCGCCTATTCCATCGTGTTGCTGATTTTAATCTTTCGACCCCATGGGCTGTTTGGCGAACCTTACAGTGCAAAATTAAGGTTGTAATAAACACAGGATATTTTTAATATGGCGCAAACGAAAACGACTTCATCTCCATTACCACGAGGTGTAAAAAACGCTGTGGGTCGCCTGTTCGCCTCGGTACCGTTGCTGGGATTTCTATTTGGATTTTTAGCATGTGTGCTGATGGAAATGGCTGTCGGTGATCAATTGGCGAACCTGTTGGGTCTGTCCAAGATGCCTGTTTTATTTGGTATCGTGACGATATTCAAAGCCATTGCCGGTTTGATTAATACCCTTTTTAAAGGCGCTGCGTTCGATCCCGGGACACTTGTTCATATTCCCATGGCCCTGATCTATTTCAGTATCGTCTACCTGGCACCCATCACCATTGTTACGCGGCTCACGTCCCGACTGGCAAACAGTCTGGCGGATGCTTTGCAACAGACCTCCCTTTTATTTTCCGCTTTGGTGCACCTGGGACTTTTGTATGCCATCCTTCATTTCTGGGGCGGGATGAATGATTATCGGCTGATTGTCTTGAAATTGACCCTCATCGCCATACTTGTAACGCTGAGTTTGAATATCATCAACGGTTATATGGGGGAATTTTCCTGCTCCCACCCCGGATTCATGGCCATCGGGGCTTATATGTCATCGATGTTTACCGTCGGTTTATTTGTTGACGATAAAGTTCTGGGGGCGGCGAAACTCAGTTTTTCCCTGGCCTATCTCAGTTTTCCCCTGGCGCTTGTTTTCGGCGGACTCATGGCCGCGATCGGTGCGTTGATAATCGCGATTCCGTCGTTTAAAACCCGCGGGGATTATCTGGCCATCATCAGCCTGGCGTTTCTTTTCATCATCAAGAGTCTTTTTGAGAATGTACAGGCCCTGGGCGGTGCCAGGGGAATTTCCGGGCAACCCAACTGGGCCACGTTACCGGTTATTTTCGCCGTGGTTGTGATCGGTTTTTGGGCGATCAATAACTTTGTCAATTCCACCATGGGGAAGGCGCTGAATGCGGTTCGGGATGAAGAATCCGCAGCCGAAGCGATGACCATCAACACCCGCAAGACCAAAATGGCCGCCTTTATGTTTGCCGCTTTTTGGGCCGGAATGGCCGGTGGTCTTCTGGCCCATGTCATGCGCTACATCAATCCGAGCATGTTCGGCATACAGAAACTGGCTGAAGTGCTGGCGATGGTTTACTTCGGGGGGCTCAATTCCGTGGTGGGATCCATTGTGGGGGCCGTTTCCATCAGCTTGTTGAGCGAAGCGCTGCGTCCCCTGGAAATCTTGAAATGGATTGTTATTCCTTTGCTGTTAATACTGGTGATGATCTATCGACCGACCGGTTTGATCGCCTTCCGGGAATTCAATATCCGCAGGATATTGCAACCCCGGAGACCCGAAAGCAAGGAGGTGTGATATGGCGCTCTTGCAGGTGGATCATATGACCCATTTTTTCAGTGGCCTGCGTGCGGTGCATGACTTCAATCTGGCCATTGAGCCCGGTGAGATTCGAGGATTGATCGGTCCCAACGGTGCCGGTAAGACCACTATTTTTAACCTGATCACCGGTATTTACACGCCCACCGAAGGAAAAATTTCTCTTAACGGCGAATCTCTCATCGGTCTTTATCCACATAAGATCGCATCCAGGGGGATTGGCCGGACCTTCCAGGATCTCAGGCTATGGCGGCACATGACTGTTTTGGAACATGTCAAGATGGCCCGATATTCCCAATTGACCTATGGTCTTTGGGGTGCTTTTTTTGATACGGCCCTCAGGCGCAAGGAAGAAGTGGAGAGTGAACACAGGGCCATGGAATTGTTATCCCTTTTAGGTGTAGACCATCTGGCTGATCAGCTGGTAGTCAATTTGCCCTATGGTGCCCAGCGCCGGGTGGAAATGGCCCGGGCGCTGGCGATAGAACCCAAAATACTCTTTCTGGATGAACCCACCGTGGGCATGACCCCCGAGGAACTGGTGCAAATCATGGCGATTATTCGCAACATCCACCAAAAATTCGATCTGGCGATTTTTATGATCGAACACCGGTTGAAATTTGTCATGGAGTTGTGTGAACAGATCCAGTGCCTGGTTTTCGGTGAGGTTATCGCTGACGGTAATCCTGACGATATTCAGAATAACCCCCAGGTGATCGAAGCCTATCTGGGGAAGGATGCAGTCGAGGCATGATGCTGACCATTAAAAACCTTTATGTGGATTACGGAAAGATTCGAGCCCTGCACGGGATCGACCTGGAGATCGAAGAAGGCGAGATCATAACGATTATCGGCGCCAACGGTGCCGGCAAAAGCACGACCTTGCGCGCGATTTCCCGGATGATTCCCGTGGGCCCGGAAACCCGCATGACTTTCATGGGTCAGGATTTGTTGAAATTTGCTCCGGACAAGGTCGTCAGCCGCCTCGGTATTTCCCATGTCCCCGAGGGCCGGCGCCTGTTCGGTAACCTGACCGTTATGGAAAACCTCAAATTGGCCTGTTTTGCCCGTAAGGATACCCAGCAGATCCAAAAAGACATCAAGCGTGTTTTTTCAATTTTTCCGCGACTTGAAGAAAGGTCCACTCAAAAAGCAGGCACCTTGAGCGGCGGGGAGCAGCAGATGCTCGCCATCGGTCGGGCGTTCATGAGTGGTCGCAAGATCATGCTTTTGGACGAGCCTTCCATGGGTCTGGCACCGCTGTTGATGGTGAGCGTATTTGATGCTTTGAAAGAGATCAACCGGGAAGGCACGACTATTTTGCTGGTTGAGCAGAATGCCCGGCTGGCCCTGCAGTTTGCCCAGCGTGGCTATGTGCTGGAAAACGGACACCTGGCCCTTTCCGGGAAATCCGAGGATTTGCTCGCTGATCCCGAAGTAAAAAAGGCCTACCTGGGTGGTTAAACTGTGAAGTTATTTTTGCGCGAATCCTAAGTGTATCTCCCGGTTGAATTATTCCCTTTGAATGATACCTTTGCCTGTTGCCTTGTAATAATAACGGTTTAGGTCAAACAGGCCTCCGGTAACCGGCTCCTGCCGGAGAAAACGTGCCTGAAACCAGTCATAGACCT
>JAOZUU010000222.1 GCA_029938515.1 Desulfobacterales bacterium
GCCACAAAATCGGTCTCGCACCCCACTTCAACCATGGCCCCCAGCTTACCTCCCATATGGATATAGGTCTGTATCGTTCCCTCGGACAGGGACCGGCCGGCTCTCTTCTGGGCCGTGGCGATCCCTTTTTTACGTAGATACTCGACGGCCTTATCGATATCACCCTTGCTTTCGATCAAGGCCTTTTTGCAGTCCATCATACCGGCCCCGGATTTCTCTCTTAATTGTTTTACCATGGTTGCGTTGATTTCTGGCATTTTCATCTCTCCTGACTTATAGACGACACCGATAAATATGTATCGGCTGAATTTGACGGTTTAAAATGAGGCCTTATTAAAGGTTTCAAAACAAAAAATTGTTTACTCCGACGGTGAGGCCTCCGAGGTCGGTTCGGCTGTTTTCTCCTCCGATTCCGGTTCGGGCTTTTCAACCGGCACGGAAGCGGTTCGCTTGATCACTTCAACAACCGGACCTTTCCCCCCGTCTGAAATGACTTTGCGCTCGCCCGGTTTGAGTTCGGCATTGACCGAAGCGGTCTCACTTTTTCTCTCTTCACCGGCTTTATCCGCCGCCGCCTGTTCTTTTTCAGCCAGGTGTTCTCTGCCCTTGATACATGCATCGGCAATTCGGGAAGTAATCAACCGGATCGCGCGGATCGCATCATCGTTACCGGGGATAATATAATCGATCAGGTCCGGATCACAATTGGTATCCACAATGGCGACGATGGGGATATTCAATCGCCGGGCTTCGAGTACGGCAATATTTTCATTCTTCGGATCGACGATAAATACCGCCCCGGGTACCCGTTTCATATTGCGAATGCCGCCAAGGTTGGCATCCAGTTTTTGCCGCTCCTTGCCCAGTTGTAGCCCTTCCTTCTTGGTATATAGATTAATGGATCCGTCGTTTTCAATATCATTTAAATGGTTTAACCGGCTAATACTCTTTTTGATGGTTTGAAAATTGGTCAGCATTCCCCCCAACCAGCGATTATGAACATAAAACATCTCGCTCCGGTTGGCCTCTTCATAGATGGAATCCCGGGCTTGTTTTTTCGTTCCGACGAAAAGCACCGACCCTCCCTCGGAAACCATATCTACGATAAAATTGTAGGCCGTGTTGAACAAGTGTACGGTTTTTTGCAGATCAATGATATAAATCCCGTTCCGCGCTCCGAAAATATACGGTTTCATCTTCGGATTCCAACGCTTGGTCTGATGACCGAAATGGACCCCTGACTCGAGCAACTCTTTCATTGTGATGTTTGACGCCATTGATTCTTTCTCCTTAAAAAATTTGGGTTTTTACCTCCGCCCTCTTCCATCCTGGTCCGACCCCGCCGTTTGGCGGAGCACCCGGTACCGACATCCTAAAGGCGTGTGAATTATAAACCAAAAGATATTAACAACTCATTGTGTCCGGTGCAATATTTTTTTCAAAATAATTATACTTATTTGTTACCAGTGGCCCTGACCATCCGCACCACCCGGTGAAACCCACTAAAATCTTTTTTAACCGATATGTCACCGTAGCCGCTCTCACCCACGGCAATCGCGCGAACCGCCTCAAACTGGTCATGGCCGATTTCCAGGACAAGCACTCCGTCAGGCTGAAGATAATCGGGAGCTGCCCGGATGATCCGATCCAGTACCACCAGACCATTCGGTCCGCCATCCAGAGCCCGGCGGGGCTCATAGCGGACGATTTCCGGCTGTAAACGGTCGATTTCGGCCGAAGCGATATACGGCGGGTTGGAAACGATGAGGTCAAACCGGGCCGTATGGGGTTCAAGCGCCGAAAACAAATCACCGCAAATAAACCCGACCGACGGATCCAGCCCGTGCCGAATCACGTTCCGGCGAGCGATTGTAATCGCTTCAACGCTTATATCCAAAGCAAAAAAAAGATGGCCGGGACGTTGCGAGGAAAGCGCGCACACGATCGCCCCGGACCCGGTTCCCACTTCCAGAACACGAAACATCCGGTCGACCGGTTGTTCGGGTATGTCGGCCAGGGCCTGTTCAACCAGGCATTCGGTTTCCGGGCGGGGAATCAATACATGCCGGTTGACGGTTAGCGGCAGCGACCAGAACTCCTTTTCGCCGACGATATAGGCCACCGGTTCTCTTCGGATCCGACGTCGAATCAATTCCTTGTACCGGGCGAGTTCCGTCCGGTTGAGGGGCTGGTCATACCTTAAATAAAGCTCGATCCTCGATATTTTCAGTGCATGGGCCAATAAAATCTCAGCCGTGGATCGGGGGCTGTCAATCCGGTGGGACTTGAAATAGGCAGTGGTCCATTGAACCAGCGCCAGGATGGTCCAGTCATCAGGCGGATGGCTGGGTCCGGTGTCCATCTGATTCGGAATGCTGCAGTGCCTGGGCCTGGTGATGGGCAATCAAAGGATCAATGATTTGATCGATATCACCCTGGAGGATTTGATCGAGTTTATACAGGGTCAGGCCGATGCGATGATCGGTCACCCGTCCCTGGGGAAAATTATACGTTCGAATCCGGCCACTGCGATCGCCGGTGCCCACCATGCTCTTTCGCTCCGAGGCCCGTTTTTCGTTTTCCTCCTGGATCTTTTGATCCAAAAGCCGCGCCCGAAGCACTTTCATGGCTTTGGCCCGGTTCTTGATCTGGGATTTTTCATCCTGGCAGGTCACGACCAGGCCGGATGGCAGATGGGTAACGCGGACCGCTGAGTCGGTGGTATTGACACTCTGGCCGCCCGGACCGGTCGAGCGATACACATCCACTTTGATATCACCGGGATCGATATGAATATCCACTTCTTCCGCTTCCGGCAAGACCGCGACGGTAACAGCAGAGGTGTGAATCCGCCCTTGCGCTTCGGTAACCGGCACCCGTTGAACGCGATGGGTCCCGCTTTCGAATTTAAATCGGCTGAAGGCTCCCCTGCCGTGAATCATCACGATGACTTCCTTAAAACCGCCCACACCGGTGGAGCTGGCACCCATTAATTCCACTTTCCAGTTCATATTTTCAGCGTAACGGGTATACATCCGAAACAGTTCGGCGGCAAACAACGCGGCCTCATCGCCACCGGTGCCTGCCCGCACTTCTACAATGACATTCTTTCCATCGTTTGGGTCTTTGGGCACCAGATGTCTTTTCAGCACTTCCGTCAGACGCAAGGCTTCTTTTTCGAGATGCATGATCTCTTCCCGCGCCAAAGCACGCATCTCTTCATCGTCTTCGTTCAACAGATCCTTGCTGTCGGCCAAGTCCCCCCGGGTTTGTAAAAGCGCCCGGTAGACATCCACAATGGGGGCCAGCCCGGCATGTTCCCGGCTATACGTTTCGTAGGCCCTTCGATCCTGAACAATCTTCGGATCGCTCATGCGCGTTTCGATCTCAACGAAACGATCTTCCACACCTTTTAATTTTTCAAACATGATGCGTAACGCTTTGATAAGAAATAAAAAACCGGCTGATACGACCAGGAACAGACGCTATCAGCCGGAAAATCAGCTATTGAGACTCTTTTTGAAACTTGGCGTATTTTCTCCTGAACCGCTCGATGCGACCAGCCGAGTCCAGCAATTTTTGTTTACCGGTAAAAAAGGGATGACACTTGGAACAGATTTCAACGCGAATATCCTTTTTAGTAGAACCTATTTCGATGACGTTGCCGCAGGCACAGGTAACGGTCGTATCGTAATAATCCGGGTGAATGTCAGCTTTCATCTTTCCTCCGTCAAAATCGTCAATTTCACATTTATTCAATTGTATGATTTTATTTAAATTTGTCTTCACCTGTCAAGCCATAATGGTTGATCAGATGATGCTTATTTCAAATTTCAGACCTTTGAAAAATTGAATCAGGTGTTCATCGATTCGAGGAATTCACTATTGGTCCGGGTTGAATGCATCTTTTCAAGCAAAAACTCCATGGCATCCACGGGGTTCAGGGTCGACAGGAGCTTTCTTAAAATCCAGACCCGGTTGAGAACAAGCGCGTCGATCAGTAATTCCTCTTTCCGGGTACCCGACTTTTTAATATCAAAGGCCGGAAACACCCGTTTGTCCGCCAGTCTCCGGTCCAGCACGATCTCCATATTTCCCGTTCCCTTGAACTCTTCGAATATCACTTCATCCATTCGACTGCCCGTATCGATAAGGGCGGTGGCAATGATCGTCAGGCTGCCACCCTCTTCAATATTCCTGGCCGCACCGAAAAACCGTTTCGGCCGCTGCAAGGCGTTGGAATCCACACCACCTGACAGAATTTTTCCACTCGTCGGCATGACCGAGTTATAGGCCCGGGCCAGACGGGTGACGCTGTCCAGCATGATAACCACATCTTTTTTGTGCTCCACCAGCCGTTTGGCTTTCTCGATCACCATCTCGGCCACCTGGACATGCCTTTCGGCCGGTTCGTCGAAAGTGGAGCTGATGACCTCTGCATCCACGGTTCGCTCCATGTCCGTAACTTCCTCCGGCCGCTCATCGATCAGCAAAACAAAGGGAACGACCTGCTTGTGGCTTTTAATGATCGCATTGGCGATATGTTGCATCAGCATGGTCTTTCCGGATCGCGGAGGTGATACGATCAGTGCCCGCTGCCCAAAACCGATGGGAATCATCAGATCCATGATGCGGGTGGAAAAATTTTCAGGATCGGTTTCAAGGTTTGTTTTCCGATCCGGGTAAAGTGGCGTGAGATTATCGAATAGAATCTTATCCCGGGCATTATCGGGATTCTCGTAGTTAACCGCTTCCACTTTTAACAACGCAAAATAACGCTCGGATTCCTTCGGCTGCCGGATTTGGCCGGATACCGTATCACCGGTGCGCAGGTTAAACCGTCTAATCTGAGACGGCGAAACGTAAATATCGTCCGGTCCCGGCAGATAGTTGGAATTGGGTGCCCGTAAAAAGCCAAAACCATCCGGTAGTATCTCCAGCGTCCCCTCACCGTAGATCATCCCGTTTGTCTCGATCTGTTTCTGCAGGAGGGTAAAAATAAGCTCCTGTTTGCGCATGCCGGCGGCACCTTCGATTTTGAATTTCTTGGCAAGTTTGGCCAGTTCTTTAATGTTCTTTTCCTTTAACTCAACAATGTTCATTCCTGGGTCTCCTGTTTTTCATTCTATAATCTTCCAGATAACATTTTTGGGCTGCATTACCAGTCGCCCCCCTTCGACAACGTACGGGGTGTGCGTCTTACTCAGGGGAGCTCCCCCTAATCCTGCTGCCAGCGGGATCAAAAACACTACCTGAAAAGCCTATCTATTTTTCAATCGGACAAGTGAATTCCCCAAATCATTTTTCCGCCAATGCCCGCCGATAAAATTGCATGCGGGTAAAAATAACCGGTATCCTGAATCAAGTTCAAACGTGACATGGTCAACCTAAA
>JAOZUU010000223.1 GCA_029938515.1 Desulfobacterales bacterium
AGCAGTTTAACAAAACCCTGAGCCAAAATGAAACCGTTTGGCATGATGGTGTTTTCTGTTCATTTTCTTTTGCGAAAAAGAAAACGAACCAAAAGAAATCGCCCATGTTACGCGGCCCTTCGGGCTGCCCTGTGCTTCTCGAATCGGGCGGTCGCTGTGGAACTCGCTATCGCTCAAACAGCCACAGCTCCTTTTCGCCCGCTTCTGCGATGCTCAGCGCGTCACAAAGGGGTAGGTCAAAACCCCTATGGTTATCAGCCCCATTTGAGGGGGCTTCCAGAGACCTTCAGCTATGCTGAAGGAGCCTCACTCAAATATTGGAAGATAGCCGGTATAACAGGTCTCTACCGGGCCGGTCATTACTACTGTGCCGTCCTCTTCCAGCTCGATCTCCACCGATCCGGCCGGCATGATGACGGTCATGTGCTTTGCCTCCGTAAGCCCCCGGCGGTGGGCCGCGCCCACAGCCACACACGCCCCGGTCCCGCAAGCAGTTGTCAGCGCGCCTGGACGTTCCCAAACGGAGAGTTTAAGGGTTTTCGAATTGATAAGCTGCGCGGCACCGATGTTGGCCTCTTCAGGAAAAAGGGGATGTTTCTGCAGCTGGGAGCCATAGGTCGCGAGATCAACGGCATCCAGATCGCCCACAAAGAAAACAGCGTGGGGATTGCCGATATTCATTCCGACCGGGTCCTGGAGGGGGCCGGCACCGATCCCGAGATGAAGTGTGTCCATTTCCCGTGCCAGGGGAATGTCCCGCCAGCCGGTTCGCAGTTTGCCCATCTCCACTGCCACCTGATGTTCACCTGCCCGACGGCACGTCAGCGGTCCACCAAGAGTGTCGATCACCACCTCCTCGCGCCCGCTTTCCTGCAAAAATAGCCACCCGATGCAACGACTGGCGTTCCCGCAAGCTTCTACTTCGCGGCCGTCCGGGTTGAAGATCCGTAAAAAAGCGGTTGCCTCGGTGTCTGCCGATCCGTGTCGCGGGGGGGTGACGATCAGCAGTTCATCGCCTCCCACGCCTTCCCGCCGGTCGCAGATCCGGACGATCTCTTCGGAAGTCGGATGATAAGGTTGCCGGCGTCCGTCCACGACAATAAAATCATTGCGCAGGCCGTGCATCTTAAGGAACGATCGACCACGGCTGACGATACCAGCCTCCAATTCGATAAAAGGAATATTTTGATTCATCGATTCGTTTTCTTCTGAAAGCATTAACCGGTTTTGTCCATTTTCCAACACCTTATCGGCGTTGTTTCTGATGTTACGGATATTTTGTCAAGTAATTTTGTTCAGATTGAAATAATAGGGGGGATTGGGAGCACACATTACACTATTCATAGATAAAGGCATCTCTCTTTGATTACTCTCCGCTCTTGTATTTAGTCGTCTCGTCCGCTAAAATCCAATGACATGAAACGATCTGAAATAATCCACCGATTATAGTTTCGCCGTCATCGGATAATCATGATCCTTCATTTGGGGAAAGGAAAAATATTATGGGAATGACAACGGACGAACTCTACTTTAAACCATGTCTTAAGGTTATCAACGATGCGCAGATCGCCCAGCTTCATGAGGCCACGCTGGATGTGCTGGCGCGCACAGGCGTCAAGATCACTCACCCGAAGGCATTGGAGATCCTTTCAGGAGCTGGTGCTCAGGTGAACGGGCACAGGGTCAATATTCCCGGGTGGCTGGTGGAAGATGCGATCCGCAAAGCGCCTTCACGGATTGTATTGGGCGCGCGCACCGGGAAACGAACCGTGTTTCTCGAGCAGGACAAGAGCTTTTTTGGCCCCAGCCTGGATTGTATCGACTATATGGATCCGGAAAAACATGAGCGCAAACGCTTTACCAGTGAACACGTCAAGGTCACTGCGGCCCTGTGCGATGCCTTGCCCCATTTTCAGTGGTGCATGACGATCGGCATGGCCGACGACGTCCCCGCGGACATTGCTGACCGGGTCGTCGCCCGTAATGTATTTGAAAACTGCGAAAAACCCCTGGTTTTTTGCTGCAAGGACACCAATAGCGTCAAGGATATTTACGACATGGCGCTTTTGCTGTGCGGTGGTAAAGAGAAATTTGATGCGGCACCCACCGTTGTCCATTATTCAGAACCCATTTCGCCATTGGTCTATTTCGACCTGGCCATCGACAAGATCATGTACTGCGCAGAAAACCGAATTCCGCTGATCAATTTTCCGGCGCCCCAGTGTTGCGGAAGCGCACCGGCGACCTTTGCCGGGGTCCTGGTTCAGGCCGGTGCTGAATCCCTCAGCGGTCTGGTGGTGCATCAATTGGTAAATCCGGGCGCGCCCTTTATCTACGGCGCTTTTACTACCATCATGGACATGCGCACCAGCATTTTCTCATATGGCGCCGTCGAGATGAGCCTGATGACCGCAGCCATGGCCCAGATGGCCCAGAATTATCGGCTGCCCTTTTTCGGAACCGCCGGTGCCACAGATGCCAAGTTTTGTGACGCCCAGGCCGGCGCTGAAGCGGCGCTTCAGATCCTTTCCGCGGCAACGGTCGGATCGGGTCTCGTGCATGATTGCAGCAGCTGGATGGACCATGGATCTGTAGCCTCACCGGAATTCATGGTGCTGGTCCACGACATCGTCGATTCGGTCAATCATTACATGGAAGGCATTGCCGTCACCGAAGATACCCTGGCCCTGGATGTCATTCATAACGTAGGGCCGGGAGGGCATTATCTCCAGGATTCCCATACCATGGAACATTTTAAGGAGATCAAATATTCCGAAATTCTTGATCGATCGGTTTTCGCCCAGTGGGAGGCGGCTGGCGCTAAAACTTTCGAGCAGCGACTCCAGGCGTCGACCCTGGAAAAGATGACGCATCACCCGGAGCCGATTTCCGAAGACACTGTTAAGACTTTAGACGAGATGCAGAAAAGCTGGAAATAGATGATCCGACTGATCCGTTCGCCGGCAACGGTTGTTCTTTTTCTCACCTGGCTTTTGTATGCGGCGTATTACTTAAACCGCCTCAACTATTCGCCGGTCATACCACTCATCAAAGTGGACCTGGACATCTCGAATGCCGGCGCCGGTGTCCTCTTGGCGTTTTTCTTTTTAAGCTACACGATTTTTCAACTGCCGGCAGGCTACCTGGGCGATCGTTTTGGTCCCCGCAAAACGCTGGCAGTCGGTGCGGTAGTTTCAATTGTCGGCAACCTTATTTTTAGCCAGGTTACCGGATTTGCCCTTCTGGCGTTCGGTCAGCTGATCAACGGCATGGGTCAGGCGATGGGGTGGAGTTCGGCAATCAAGATGGTGGTCAACTGGTTTCCCAAAGAGAGACGGGCCACGGCCATCGGTTTTTTCATTACCTGTGTAACCTTCGGCAGCAGCGCCGGGATAAGGATGAGCGGGCTTATCGGTGATCACTTGGGGTGGAGGGCCTCTTTCATGATCCCACCCTTGCTGATGCTATGCACCCTGGTCGTTTTCTGGTGCGTGGCCCGGGACAATCCCATCGACAAGGGCCAGCCCGGCTTCGAGGACGAAGCGGTTCTCGAGCAGAGACTGCCCGGCGATTCGTGGTCGCGAATCCGGCTGGTTTTAACAAATCGAACGCTGTGGGTGGTGGCACTGGTCTATTTCTGTTTCGTCTATGTGCAGTTCGGATGTCTCGTGTGGATACCGACTTTTCTGGCGGAGGGATACGCCATGTCGGTCAACCGGGCAAGTGTTCTGGCATCTCTCGTTCTGCTGCCGGGCATCATCGCTTCTCCCGGTTGCGGGTTTTTATCGGATCATTATTTTCAGGGGCGACGCAAGCCGCTGATTATTATCGGGATGGCGGTGTTGGCCGGTGCCTGTTTTCTGCTGGGTTTCGATTTAAACATCAAGGTGGTCGTAGTGGCCCTGGCAGTGGTCGGTCTGATGATTATGGTGCCGGACGTTCTACTGGCGACTTTTCCCGCTGATATCCTGTCGAGAAAATTGACGGCCACGGGGATGGGTTTTTTGGCGACCTTCACCAGCGCATCGGGTATTGTCACAACGCCGCTTTCCGGAAAAATCGTCGACATGTTCCACTCGTATGGCGCGCTGTTCTTTAGCTTTGCTGTTGTCGCGCTTGCCGGGACGGTGGTGGCGCTGTTCATCAGCGAAAATACTGTTGAACCATAAAAAGGAGTAGGCCATGAAAATCACCAGCGTAAAGGTCACACCGGTTAATATTCCTTTGGAAGCCCCCTTTTGGTGGACTGGCGGCCATTATCCCGGTACGTCGAAGGCCATCATCGAGGTGGAAACCGATGAGGGTCTGACCGGCCTTGGCGAAGCCCCCTCCGCTCATCTGGTACCGGCTATACAGGACTTGGCGCCCCGGGTGATCGGCAAAGACCCTCTGGATATTGCCGCCATCGAGAATGTGTGCATTCCGCCATGGCAGATCGTTCAGAACACTGATGACAGTTCCGCGGTGACGGCCTTCGGTGGACTCGAAATTGGACTGTGGGATCTCAGAGGAAAAATCTGGAACCAGCCGCTGTACAAGCTGTTGGGTGGGGCCGTGCGAAAAGAGATCCCATTCACGGAATACTTTGCTTTCAGGGTAAAAAAAGACGGCGTGGGGGGCGAAATGGACCCTAAGGCCGTTGCCGACTACTGCGTTCGGATGAAGGAAGAACATGGTTCTACCTTTTTCGAAGGCAAGTTGATCCTAGGGGACCCACGCCTGGAGATCGAAACCGTACGGGCGATTCGGGAAGCCCTCGGACCGGGCGCTATGATCCGGCTGGACTCGAACATGCAATGGTCCCTATCCACAGCACGCAGCGTACTCCGGGAGATTGAACCATACGATATCAGAAACTACGAGGACCCGGTGGCGACATTCGAAGAAATGGCCATGCTGCGTCGGCATTCCAGCATCCCGTTTTCCACCCATATTCCGGATATACGACGGGCGGTGGCCCTGGGAGCGCCGGACTCAATCGTCGTGAATTTTGCCGTTTTGGGCGGTATTAACCGAGCTGTCCGCTTCATTGGCGCCTGCGAGGCCATGGGCGTGGGGTTCTGGTGCTACAGTGGTGACGCGGGTATCTGCACGGCCGCCTATCTGCATATGACAGCGGCCATGCCATGGATTCACGAACCCAGCCAGTCTCTGTTCCGGTGGCAGATCGCCGATGTAATCCAAGGCGGACCGTTCCGTCAAACAAATAACGTGATTTCCGTGCCCGAGGGCCCCGGGCTGGGGGTTGAATTGGATCGGGATGCACTTGATTCCTGGCACCGGCATTATGTGGACAATGGTCCCATGAATCATTTTTACGATCCCGATAAACCGGGAGTCTTTCGAAGACTTCCGTTGTGGTAACCTTA
>JAOZUU010000224.1 GCA_029938515.1 Desulfobacterales bacterium
TATGCAGCGCATGATCTTTCTTCTCGTTGTCCCTCGGCATCCAGTCTAAAGTCATATTACCTCCTTAGTTTCTTAGTTGGTGTCCATCCAGAGATAGCATCTTTTTGCCCCAGACGGCGTTCTCAAATTTTCGCAATCCTCGACGTAGCGACACTACGCCTGCGGTTGTAAAAATCCTGCGGCCTTGTCTGGAACCAAAATCTACTATTTCTGGATGGACACTGGTTATTTTTTCTGAACTGTTAAAATACTTGTTGGAATACTCGCCTGATAGGCTCTATCAGCCAGTTTACCAGTCCGCCGGTTTACCAGTAAAACAGTCCGGTGACGGGATGATTTGTTTATGACAATAATATCTGCAGAATCCCCAATAAATTTATTGATATTGGCCCAGCAGTCTCACTGGCCAACCGGCCCTCTGGCCGACTAACCTAAAAATCCGGTTCCAGCACAATACGCCGATCCGGTGATTTGGTATGGGCTTCCTCAAACACGTCGGCAATGGTGCTCATGGGCCGGGTCTGCACAAAGGGCGACAGGGCGATTTTCCCGGAAAGCACCATCTCCAGTACGTGGGAATAGTATTCCGGCAGACACCCCCAGGTACCGATGATCTCGGCATCAAAGGCCATCAGCCGGCTGATGGAATATTCGACCTTCTGCATCCCGAAGCCGATAATCACCAGTTTACCGGTAAAACTTAATAATGTCAGGGCCAGTTCCTGGCCCGGCTTCGATCCGGTGGCTTCGAAAATTTTCCAGCCAAAAGCGGGTAGACCGTTTTCCTTGCGAATCGCCTTGACTTCGCCAGCCACATCCCGGGGTGTTTTGCCGGTGACATTGATAACGGCATCCGCGCCGTAATTCAGCATTTGATCCAGCCGCTCCTGATCGATATCAATGGCGATCACCATTGTCGCTCCCAGGGCTTTGGCTTCCTGGACCATGTACTGACCGACGCCCCCGACCCCGATAACCACGACGTTATCGCCGATTCGAAGGTCGGCCCGCCGGGCGGCCTGATATGGTGTCGTGGCCGCATCGGCCACCACCGACAGGTGAGACAATGGAAAATCCCCCCGATTCTTAATCTCGCAGAGGTCGATGGAGGGCACGGGGATATGACTCGAAAACCCGCCGTAAATACCGATACTGTTGCCCGGCATTTTCTGAGCCAGGCACCGGTTTCCCCGTCCGGTTTTACACAAATGGCACTTTCGGCAAGGCATCACGGCCGGAATCAACACCTCTTTACCGATCCATTCCTCATCACCGGCCACCACCGTACCGGAAATTTCATGTCCCAGTGTTAACGGCGGTTTGGATACCGTGGGCACACCATCATAAAAATAACCCAGGTCCGTGTGACACACACCGCAACCGGCCACTTCCACGAGCACCTCGCCCGATTTCAGTTCCGGCACCGGCAATTCCTTTTTCTCCAGCTTACCCGGCAATACGTCACCGGTCTCTTTGTTCCGAGTGGTCGGCTGCACCATCTGCCATGTCATGATTTTTTCGGGTACATCTGCCATGGAGTCCCTCCTTTAGTCTGTTAGATCCAAGAGAACTTTGCAAAACGGCCCCCTTCTTCCATATCTTCCCTCTTTTTTAAAAAGGAGATGTAGGGGGATTATATTAATGATTATATTATAGCTACAATGTAATTAAATTGACCGCCGATTGTCAACTATTTTTTCCCGCACATCTTGGCCCGTTCATCATTCCTTCGTCAATTTTGGCAATATAAATGGTTGACACATAATCAGTGCACACTTAATATGTGTTAAATCAACAATATTCGGAAGGTGTAATATGGCAAATATAACGATTTCTCTGGATGAAGATTTACTGGTCGCCGGACGACAATATGCTAAAGACCACGATACCTCACTGAATGCGCTTATTCGGCAGTTAATCGAGAAAAACGTGAGACCTGATTTACAAAACTGGCTTGACGCAGGCTTTCGATTAATGGACCGTGCCGATATCAATTCAGGGGGCAAACAATGGAAACGCGAGGACTTATACGATGTCTAAAGTGTTTGTCGATACCAATATCCTTGTTTACTGCCTGGATAAATTTGACCTGAAGAAACAGGAGAATAGTCGTAATTTATTGCATTCATTGACGAATGATGCAAAAGGCGTCATATCCACTCAGGTTATGCAAGAGTTTTTCGTTACAGCAACACACAAACTGGGTGCCGATCCATTGTTAATCAAGGATATCCTGCGCTCCTTTGAACAATTTGAAGTCGTCCGGGTCAATCCGGAGATGATTTACAATGCCATCGATTGCAGCATCATCAATCGCATATCTTTTTGGGATTCCCTCATCGTGGTGTCAGCGGAAAGTTCCCATTGCAATACGCTTTGGACGGAAGATTTAAATGACGGACAAATCATCCGCGGTGTGCGAATAGAAAACCCTTTGAGAGACAAACAGGCATCGGAGTCACCTTCCGAATCTTAAGAGTCATCAGACCCCATGCAATCCCACCAAATCGATAACCTCACCATCACGCTGAATAAAACCGGTGCGCGTCAATTTACCAAGGTGAGTTATCCCATTCGCTACGGCCGTTATGCGGAGATCAAAACACCGGCATATACCTATCAGTTCAATTTAAACCACGAAATCAAGTATATTCAAGGACACGGAAACGGGTGGCCGTCCCCATCGGAATGGCTGAAACGGACCGTGGGAAACGACTGGGTCTATTATCTGGCCGGTGATTACAGTGGCGTCCGGGATGCGTTTGGAGAGTACTATCTACCCTGTCCATCCTATCCGACCAATTCCTTTATTTCCAGAAATCCGTTTAAAGACAGGGCCGTCACCGCCGCCATCGATGCATGGCATGATCTCAGGGAAAAAATATCCACGCTGGCTTCGGACACCCGTCCTGAGCATCTTAAACAATTCCTGAAGCAGGTCGGTCAAAATGATCCGGTAGAATTGGATCGAAAGGCCCGGCGGTTTCACCGAATTATTGCTGGGCCGATAACCGTTCTACCCCCCGACACCCGGCATGTGGATTACGAAGTCATCCCGATTATCATCGCCGACGGGTGTTTGTACAAGTGCGGGTTCTGCCGCGTGAAATCACGCGATGACTTTACGCCCCGAACCAGGAAAAATATTATTGGCCAGATCAATCAACTCAAGGCGTTTTACGGTCATAATCTGAAAAACTATAACGCCATATTTTTAGGGCTTCATGACGCCCTGTATGCAGATCCAGACTTGATTATATTTGCCGCCGAAAATGCCTATGATCTGCTTGGGTTGAAAAACACCCATCTGAACGGCGCCCATCTTTTTCTCTTCGGCAGCGTGGACGCCATCATCGATTCCAAGATGTTGTTTTTCGACACCCTTCAATCCCTCCCCTATTCAACCTGTATCAATATCGGGCTCGAATCCGCCGACCAGCAAACGCTGAATATTCTGAAAAAACCGATCACATCCGAGATGGTTGCCCAGGCATTTACCAAAATGCTGGTAATCAATAAAAAATACAGCAAAATCGAAATCACGGCCAACTTCGTCTATGGCGATCATCTCCCCCCAAGCCATTTGCCTTCCTTCTTCGAGCTGACCCGAAAGAAATTGGATCGTCCCAGCGGCAAGGGTACGGTTTATTTTTCACCGTTAATGAACGGAAGCGTCATGGAACATCGCAATATCGTCCGAAGATTTTACAAAATAAAAACGCAAAACCCCCTGCCGAGTTACCTGTATCTGATTCAGAGATTATGAGTGAATCCTTGGCCCGGACTTCATCCAATCCAATTTTCGGTTCTTAAATCCGGAACATGCAATAAATCATCTTCGAATACAAACCAACTGTATCATTGGTTGACAAAATATACCTGATGGGTATAATTAATATACCATGCAATTTGAATTTGACCCGAATGAATCAAAAAGCAATAAAAAAAAGCACGGGATTGATTTTATTGAAGCACAGGTGCTTTGGGATGACATCGACTTATTGGAGATCCCGGCGAGAACGACCGATGAACAGGGATTTCTGGTTATTGGAAAAATAGAAGCTAAATACTGGTCAGGGATTATCACATATCGTAATGTTAATATTAGGATGATCTCGGTTCGTCGGGCCAGGGATGAGGAGATTGAGCTTTATGAAAGCTAAAGACTTTGACAAGAAATTTGATGAGGGAAAGAGCATTGTAAAACATCTGGATTTTTCAAAAGCCAGACGACCTAAACAGGAACAAAAAAGGGTCAATGTCGATTTCCCTCTCTGGATGATTCAGTCTCTGGATAAAGAGGCCAGGCGACTTGGTGTTCCCCGGCAATCGGTTATCAAGATGTGGCTTGCAGAGAGATTGCAGAGATCCTCAGCCTGCTAGTATTCGAACCTGTCACTTAAGTGGGATTGGGAAAGGCCAAGGCTTTTTTAAAAAATAATATTATATCGTAATCTTAAGCTTTTTTCATTGGGTTCCTGTTATCGTTTCCCGGCCCCTTAGTTTACCGTTCTACGGAGAAAGAAATGATCGAAGAAAAAATACAAAGAAATGTTTTTGAAGTGGCCAACTTGCATGATCCTGATGATTTAGGCTATTGGCGTGGTCGGAGTTACATTGAACGAATAGAAACCATGGAATTTATGCGAAAGGCGATGTTTGGCCATGATAGAGTTTCCGCAAGACTTCAAAGAGTTCTTACAATTGCTGAACTCAAACAAAATTGAATACCTTGTAATTGGCGGATATGCAGTCGGCTACCATGGCTATCCACGAGCAACAGGCGATATGGATATCTGGATCGCCATAAATGAGCAAAATGCTCAAAAGATGGTAGGTGTCCTGAAGAAATTTGGGTTTAATCTTCCCGAACTGCGAAAAGAACTCTTTTTAAAAGAAAAAAAGGTAATCAGAATGGGTATTCCACCAATGCGTTTGGAAATCCTTACATCTATCGACGGAGTAAGCTTCAAGACCTGTTTCAATAATCGTATTATTGCAGATTTTGGCGATTTTAAAGTCAATTTCATATCAAAGGATGACCTTCTAACAAATAAACATGCAAGTGGAAGACCGCAAGATCTTGTTGATTTTGAAAAATTACGGATTGAATAAGTCGTAGAACAATTCACTCGAATGGGACTGGCTATATCGTGGGTTATGGCTACAAACAGATAAGGATAGATCAGTGGAAGATTATCAACTTTTGATAGACCTTCATAAAAGTGCAAACCGGCAGGGTCCAGGCGGTGATGCAGAGACGGAAAAGGCTCTCAGCCTGGCTATGATAGACCGAGCTGCGCCATTAAAGATTGCCGATATAGGCTGCGGCACGGGGGCTTCCACCCTATTGCTCGCTCGTC
>JAOZUU010000225.1 GCA_029938515.1 Desulfobacterales bacterium
GGGGCGAATCGTGCCCGGTTCTTTCATCAAACTAAACGCAATCAGCGAGCGCCTGGGCATCAGTAAAACCCCGTTGCGGGATGCCATGATTCAGCTTGAATGCGAAGGGTTTGTCACGATTTTGCCCCGGCGCGGGGTGGTGGTCAACAAGCTGACCCTCGAAGAGATAAAAAATGTGCTCGAAATTGTCGGCGCCCTGGAAAGCGCCGTGATCGTGTCGGTTTTCGATCAGATCAAGGCCGTGCATCTTAAGCAGATGGAACGGTTTAACCAGCGGATGAGAGTGCAGCTTGAAAGTGACAGATTTGAACAGTTTGATCAAGAATTCTATCGGTTGAATATCGCTTTTCACGATGTTTTTTTAAATCTTTCCGAAAACAAACTTCTAAGACGGATTATCATGCCCAGCAAGCAGCGACTTTATGATTTTCCCAGACCGTCGTATATTAAAGAATGGGAATTGATTAATTGCGATGAACACAGCCAGTTAATTCAATTTATTAAGACCGGTGAAAAAGAAAAAGCGGCCAGCCTGTGGAGAGATGAACACTGGTCATTTTCCGCCCATGAACAATTCATCCGCGAGTTTTATTCGCTTGGCAACAAACAAATTCAAAAAGAATTGGAATATCAGGCGTAACATGTATACTTTGGTTATTAACGCCGGCAGTTCCTCGGTGAAATTTACCCTGTTCAGGGGAAGAGATTTGAAAAAGGTGGCCGGTGGTAACGTCGAGCGCATCGGTTTAAAGGGGACAACCATTCACTATCAAAATGATGGAGAAGATCAAATAGCCAGGGAAACATCCGTCACCAATACGCATCAGGCCGTCAAATCAATCACCGAACTTCTCGTCGATAAGGATGTGGGCGTTATTCGGAAAGAAACCGAAATTACCGGCATCGGCCACCGGGTCGTGCATGGTGGTGAAAGGATAAGCGCGTCCGTAATGATCAACCGTGCAACCAAACAGATTATCGAGGACTGTATCCCTTTGGCGCCTTTACACAATCCGGTGAACCTGGCGGGGATCGAAGCCTGCGAGGAGATTTTTACCGGTATACCGCAAGTGGCTGTTTTTGATACCGCCTTCCATGCCGGTTTACCCGAATATGCCTATCTGTATGGACTCCCGTATCGATTTTATCAGGAAGATAAAATTCGAAGATACGGTTTTCATGGTACCAGCCATCAATATGTGTCCCGCCAGGCGGCCCGGATGCTCAATCGCCCCATTGAATCCCTGAAGATGATCACCTGCCATCTGGGCAACGGGTGTAGCCTTACGGCCGTGGATAGGGGGCAAAGCGTCGACACCAGCATGGGATTTACACCCCTGGAAGGGTTGATGATGGGGACCCGCTGTGGCGATTTGGATCCGGCCATTGTTTTTTATCTCATGGAGAAAAAAAAGCTGGATTACCGGCAGATCAACGATCTATTGAACAAACAAAGCGGTCTTCTGGGTCTCGCGGGAGTGGGCAGCAGCGATTTACGCGATGTTTTTATTGCCAGGGACAATGGGAACCGGCAGGCAAGGACGGCGATTCGTACATTTGTTTACCGGATAAGAAAATATATCGGAGCGTACACATTTGCCATGGGCGCAATCGATGCCATCGTTTTTACGGGAGGGATAGGGGAAAATATGGCCTCAATCCGGACAAGTGTTTGCCAAAATATGGAAGCCTGTGGTATTCTAATTGATCCGCAAATGAATGCGATGACAAATCAATCCCCCCGTGAGATACAAAGTGATAACAGCCATATTAAAGTCTTAGTTATTCCCACGGATGAAGAAAAGGAAATCGCTCGTCAGACAATAAACCTGACTTATACCAAGGAATCTCTCGATTCAGGCTGAATCAAAGCTAACAATACAACCATGCATAACCCCATTTCATATAAACTACCAGAGGAGAGCACTATGGGTAATGAGCAGGAATTTATCAAAGTTAAAAATTTTATCGATGGAGAATGGGTAGAAGAGACCGGTGTTGAATTAGAGCCGATTTTCAATCCCTCCACCGGGGAGCAGATCGGCGAGGTGCCCATTTCCACACCGGAGGCATCAGCCGCAGCGGTGGAGTCATCCTATGCCGCTTATGATGCCTGGCGGCGTCTTCCGGTTGGAAAACGGGTGGGTTATCTTTTCGACATGCGCAGGGCCATGCAGGACAATGTCGAAGAGCTGGCGGTGTCCATTGCCATCGATCAGGCCAAGCATATCAGCGAAGCACGGGGCGAGGTCCAGCGGGTCATCGAAATCCTGGAAACCGCCTGCGGCATACCGACCATGATCCAAGGGGAAACCCTGGAAGGCATTGCCGGCAACATTAACGGACGAGTGATCCGTCAGCCGTTGGGCGTCTTCGGCGGCATTGCCCCGTTTAACTTTCCGGCCCTTGTTTTCGGATGGTTTATCCCTTTTGCCATTGGCGCCGGTAACACCTTTGTATATAAGCCTTCCACCCAGTCACCCTGTTTTATGCAGAAGATGGGAGATATTTTCAATGCGATTGGGTTGCCTAAGGGGGTTATCAATATCGTCCATGGCCACCGCAACATACCTCAGGTATGGTATGACCATCCGAAAGTTTCCGGTGTGTGCCTGGTGGGATCCACCCCCACGGCCAAAAGTATTGCCGAGAAATGCGGCAGGGGCGGAAAAAGGACCATGCTGCTTGGCGGTGCCAAGAATTACCTGGTGGCCATGGAAGATGTGCAGCCCGATATCTTTATCGATAATTTCATCATCTCCTGTTACGGGTCCGCCGGCCAGCGGTGCCTGGCAGGGTCCATCGTGGCCCTGGTGCCCGAGATATATGACGAGATGATCGAGAAGATGATCAAAGCCTCGAAAAAGGTGGTTGTCGGGGATGCCATGGACCCGAATGTGTACATGGGACCGGTCATTTCCGCAGCCGCAAAGAAGAAAATCGAAAATTATATCGACATCGGCATCGAAGGGGGCTCCAAACTGGTTCTGGATGGACGTAACCCGAATATACCGGAAAAGAATAAAAACGGTTACTTCGTCGGCCCCACGATTTTTACCGATGTGACGCCCTGCCGGAGAATTGCCCAGGAGGAAATTTTCGGTCCGGTGGTGTCCGTGATGAAAATCAGCGGCATCGACGATGCCCTGGAGCTGATCCAGGCTCAGGAATTCGGCAATGGGGCCTGCATCTTCACCCAGAATCTTTACTACACGGAAAAGTTCATCGCCGAGGCTGACGTGGGCATGGTGGGCGTCAACGTGGGCATCCCCGCGCCACATCCCTATCTTCCCTTCGGTGGCATCAAGGACTCGCACCTTGGCACTGACAAGGTCCAGGGCAAAGACGGAATCGACTTTTTTACGCAGAACAAGATTGCCACCGTTCGTTTCTCCCCGCCCACGGGATACTATACCGGCGGTGAAGGCGAAAAGGATGTGGCATCATCGACGAAGCCGCAGGATGTGCGAAGTTGCGTCGCGCGGTAGGCAGTGATGTGAACATATGGACCCATTTGAACGTCGAAAGTGGAAGGCGTTTCGCTACGTCTTTATTTGATGTTTGGCTTTCGCCGGCTCAAAAATCCTGAAAATGAAGAATGAAAGGGGGTGGACTCGGAACGGAAAGGGACGTTAAATGCATAACTTATTAATTTAATAATTGGAGGAGTAAAAAAATGAAAAAAACATTATTGATTGTATGTTTAAGTTTGGTTTTGGCGATCAGTTTTGCCGGTCCCAGCTTTGCCGGAAAAAAAGTCTGCAAACTGGGTCACGTGAATTCCCCGGCTTCCATTTTTCAATTTGGGGCCTTGGCCTTTAAAGAAGCCGTGGAAAAAGAGCTTCCTGACTGGGAGGTTGAAGTCTATCCGGCCGGCCAGCTGGGCGGAACCCTGGCCATGATTCAGGGCATGACCCTGGGAACGGTCGACATTTACACCGAGTTCATCAGTGTGTTGGCCGACCTGGTGCCTGAGTATAAGGTGTTTGCCGTGCACTACAAATTCGATTCCGTGGATGAGTACGAAAAATTCATGGATTCGGAAACGTTTGCCAAAATGAACGAAAAAATGATCAAGAGAAACGGCATCACCAATATCGGCAACATGCGGGCTGGCAGTGTATACAACCACTTCAGCAACAAACCGATGCGGTCCGTTGCCGACGCCAAGGGCATTATCAACCGGGTTGCCCAGATGGCTCCCCTGGTCGGTTGCTGGAAATCTTACGGTGCCAAACCGACCTCCATGGACTGGGGCGAGATCTACACCAGCCTGCAAACCGGTGTGCTGGACTCCGTCGACAATCCTATCCTGGATATGTATGATGAAAAATTCTACGAACCCATCAAGTACGTCAACATGACCAATAACCTCTACAACATGATCTCCTACAATACCAGCATGGCTTTCTGGAGCAGACTGAGTGACAAGGAGAAAGCGGTTTTCAAAAAGGCCACCAAGGTCGCCAGCGAGAAGGGGGCTGTCGAGGTTGAAAAACGGCTGGGCGGCGTCATCGCAGAATTAAAGAAAAGTGGGAAAGAGTTCATCGAAACCGATACCTCCGGTTTCAAAAAGGCGGTCGCGGAAAATATTGACACCATTCTTAAAGGCGACAAGGATGCCATTGCTGTCTATAAGAAAATCATGGCAAAGGAATACTAATCTAAAGCGCCAGCCGTTTTTGGCAGTTTACGAAACAAGCGTTTCCTGCCAGGCTATAGGGTTCTGGCAGGAAACGACCGATTGTTTTTAAAAAATAACCGCCTATCGCGAAGCAAACAGGCATGCCTGCTCTTACTGAAAAAAATGGGAGGCCCAGATGAATATCGTTCAGGTTTCAGACAAAGTACTTGATGCCATTAACACCCTCATGGAATACCTGATGGGTATTTTGTTTCTGGTGTTGGTGGGCATTACATTCCAGGAGGTGCTTCGGCGGTATCTGTTTAACGATCCGACCCATTGGGCCTCGGAAGCGAGTCGATTCCTCCTGATATGGATGACCTTTACAGGAGCCTGCATCGTCACCCGGCTCGTCACCCATCTCACCATGGGATTTACCATCCACCGGTTTGTCAATAAATCCAAAAGTAAAATGATCAAAGTGTTCATTTCCGCGGCTGCCGCGGTTGCTATGATCATTCTGACTTATTACAGCGCGAAAGTGACACTGCTGGCCGGATACCGAGCCGCCCCCATGACGGGTATTCCCATGTACTATCCCTGGGCGGCACTTCCCGTTAACGGCGCCATCATGTCCATTTATATGATTGCAGAGACGGTTAAACATATCTATGAGAATGAAGAGGAGGTGACCCCATGATTTATATTTTTATCGCCATGTTTTTCTTCTTCTT
>JAOZUU010000226.1 GCA_029938515.1 Desulfobacterales bacterium
GAACCAGAATCCGGCGCAATCTTGTGGATTTATTTCTTTCCGGGGACCTAACATCAAAGTTATCCTGAAACCCTATAATTAGCCACAGACCCACACGGACTTACACAGACTATTTTTTTTAAAAAACAGGTGGACCGGAGTGGGGGAACCCGTCTGTGTGCGTCCGTGTGGGTCTGTGGCCAATAATTTTTACGTTCTAATTGGTCTTTGTGTATCGAAACGGCCTGTGATATGACCTGCCATCAATGGACCCGAATAAAAACCAAATTCCGTCGAATGTCAAAACAATTCACCTGATCGCCATCTGCGGGACGGGCATGGCCGCCCTGGCCGTGATGCTCAAGGACCTGGGCTACCAGGTTACCGGTTCGGATCGAAATGTCTATCCACCCATGAGCACGTTTCTCGGCGATCATGGCATCCCCATCATCGCAGGGTTCGATTCCGCCAACCTGGATCGGCATCCGGATCTGGTCATCGTGGGGAACGCCATTACCCGGGACAATCCCGAAGCGGTGCGGCTGGCCGAATTGGGACTGTTTTATTGTTCCATGCCCCAGGCGGTGAACCATTTTTTAGCGAATCATAAAAAAACATTAATCGTCACCGGCACCCACGGAAAAACCACCACATCGTCCCTCCTGGTCTGGCTGTTGTATGCGGCCGGACTGGACCCATCTTTTATAATCGGCGGAATCCTTCAAAATTTTAACAGTAACCACCGCCTCGGCAGCGGCGAATTCGTCGTTATCGAAGGGGATGAATACGACACGGCCTTTTTTGACAAAGGACCCAAGTTTCTTCACTATCGCCCCCATTCGGCCATTATCACCGGTGTGGAATTCGATCACGCCGATATTTTTACCGATTTGAGCCATGTAATGGATGCGTTTAAGCGGTTTCTGAACGGGTTGCCGGATCACTGTCAGGTGTTCGCCTTCGACGGGGACAAAAATACGGCACATCTCATCGAGACCCGACCCGCCATCGTTAAAAAATACGGCCTGCAACCCGGTTCAGCGTGGCGTCTGGGATCGACGGCCATTGAAAATGGCTGGAATAATTTTGAGATATTCAAGGGACCATCGCTTTTCGGACGATTCCGTATCCGCATGGCCGGACGCCACAATCTATTGAATACTCTGGCCGCCGTGGCCGTGGCCGATCGATTGGGGATCACGCCAGCAGTAATCGCCGACGCATTGGAAAGCTTTACAGGAATCCGGCGACGCCAGGAAGTGCGGGGCATTAAAAATAATATCACCGTCATCGATGACTTCGCCCATCACCCCACCGCCGTGGCTGAGACCATTAAGGCTATCCGCGGCCATTATCCCGATGGGCGCTTGATCGCCGTTTTTGAACCCCGGACCCATACCAGTATGCGCAGCGTATTTCAAAAAACATACAGCGAGGTGTTCGATTCAGCGGATATCATTTGTATCCGGGCCCCTTCCCTGCTGCATAAAGTACCGCCGGATCAACAATTTTCATCGCAGAAACTGGTGAACGACCTGATTCGTCGCAAAAAAGATGCCCATCATTTCGATACGACGGGAAAGATCATAGATTATCTTGAAGAAACCGCTGTATCGGGTGACGTCGTCCTGGTGATGTCCAACGGCGGGTTCGATAATATCCATGAACGGCTGTTGAAAAGATTGTAAGCAGGAAATTTGTGATTTATGATTTGTGATTGGTGAGTTTTTTCCATCATCCCTCAAGAAGATACCGAGTCTTATGGGTAAGCAGAATTCGATTTCGATCCCGATTTCGATTTGGAATTTCGTTGAATGCTTGGAATTTGAGATTTTAGTTACAAAATACCTCGGCAGAGCCATCTATTTTGACCTATCTCAAAAAAAGGTTTTTCAGGATAAATAAAACATGGATGCTGCGGTTAAACTCCTTATCATCGGTCTGGGTGGATTCATCGGGGCCGTGTTTCGGTATCTGGTGAGCAGCGTGACCCAGGCCGCTTCCGGCAGTGCGGTTTTTCCGTACGGGACGATGTGTGTCAATCTGACGGGTTGTTTTGTAATCGGTTTTTTTTCTCTTATTGTGGAAACCCGGGGCATGCTGACCGCGGAAACCCGGTTGTTTCTTTTCATCGGGCTGTTGGGATCTTTTACGACTTTTTCAACTTTCGGCCATGAAACTTTTAACCTGATTCGTGAGGGACGGCCGGTTTTGGCGGGGATAAACGCATCGGCCCATCTGATCCTGGGCCTGTTGTGTGTCTGGCTCGGGCGCCAAACGGCGTTCCTTATCTGGAGGTGATCATGCAGCTCCCGGAAAAAGGCTGTTTACTGAGAATCCATATCGGCGAAAAAAACCGGCATGAAGGTAAGCCGCTTTACAGCTGGATTGTTCACAAGGCCAGGGAGGCCGGGATGGCCGGTGCCACCGTTCTACGCGGCATGATGGGTTACGGCGCCAGCAGCCGTATCAAAACCGCTTCAATTTTATCTATATCCGAAGACCTTCCGATCATTATTGAACTGGTGGACACCCGGGAGCAACTGGAACAATTTCTCCATCTCATTGAGCCGGTGATCGGCGAAGGTCTGACAACCATGGAAAAAGTAAATATCCACTTTTACCGCTCGGGCAGCTAAGTAGATGTGTTCTTAATTACAGTGACATATGCATATGGCTATTTGAACGAAATAAACCAGACGCCAAGATCGCAAAGGAGTTTATTCCGCGACCCTTACTATTCAAAAAGGGTAATCACGGGTTCTCTTTGTATAAGATCGATGGCAGAGCCTGCGTTGCGCGCCGCTTCAGGAAATACATCCGAAATGTTTCGGATATGCATGAGGTTGTCTGATGTCCTCAGGATCAGCCTGGCGAGATCCCCTTCGGCTAATTCGGACATTGCAAGAACTTCTTCCCATGGCATGCCTGATGCCCATGCATGTATGGTCACCGCAGGTCTCAGATATAAGGGCTTTAAACCAAAACCTTTTGAAATCATGCTATTTGCAAATGGTCGAAGCCCTTTTTTGATATCAAGAAAAACCGACACAAGTTCTTTGGGGATATGTCTACTGTTCAGCCTTTCATCTCTGGAGTCCTTTTCATTTACAAAGGAAGCGATTACCCCGGCAAGAAGGGCAGGATTGGATTCAGGGAAAAGACCAAGCCTGAACCCTTCGGCCACTGTCAGCGGCTGATCGATTCTCAACCTTGACGCCCATACTCCATCGTCGGTTAGTATATCATCTTCAGATACATAATCATTTTCTTTCAGAAAATTAAGATGCTGCAGGAAATCTCGCCACAGGTAACTGCTGTTGTCGTCAAAAAAATTCAGGGTTTTCTTTTTATTGCTTTTTTTCGCAAGAAGGTATGTGGCGAAAGATTTTTCCAGCATTTCGGCTATCTGTCCCGGGGTATGAGAAAGAAGAAGGTTCAGCACCATGGAAAAATCAATCCTGATCTGACTGTGAACATGTGAAGGAGGCGCTCCAATAAGTTTTGAGACAAGTCTCAGGTCCATGAATTTACCGGGGAGAACGACTGCAAAACCTATTTTATCCTTGCCTCTCCTTCCACACCTTCCGGTCATCTGGTGAAACTCAGTGGGATTTAACGAAAGGAATTCCGTTCCGTTGTAACGGTCCGAGTTTAATATTACAACCGTCCTTGCTGGAAAGTTTACCCCTGCGGCAACTGTAGAAGTGGCAAAGACCACATCAAGAAGCCCCTCGGACATCAGGGTTTCCACAACAATCTTCCATGAGGGTAGCTGCCCGCTGTGATGGGAACCTGCGGCAAGATGTTCAAGGTGCCAAAGCTGCCTGTGGTTCGAAAGGTGGGGACTCTGACCCATGAGTTCCTCGATTCTGCTGATAAGCTTTTCTTTTCTGCCGGGATCACTGGCGAGGCCCTTACCTGTGCAGAGTTCAAGGGCATTATTGCAGTCCTTGCGGGACTTTAAAAAGAAGATTGCCGGTAGCAGCTTGTATTTTCTCAGGACACGGATAATATCTCCCATTGGCGGGAGTTTTTGAGGCGGCGCAAGTACAGGCGGATTATCGCTCTGAATATATGACACTACTTTTTTATTCAGGACACTTTTTTTATTCTGCCCCCCGTGTTTGACAAGGGGAAAAAGCGTGCCGGTAGGGTGGAAAAAGAGGTGGTGCAGTGGAACAGGTCTCTCTTTTTCTTCTACGATAAGGCATTCCTTTGATCGTATCGATTCAAGCCAGGCGGCAATCTGGTTTGCGTTTCCTATGGTTGCCGAAAGCATCAGAAGCGGTATCCTTGCCGGCAGGTATATCATTATCTCTTCCCATACGACACCCCTTGATTCGTCTCCCAAAAAATGGGCTTCGTCAAGGATCACGAGGTCTGCATCAAGGTCTTCACCTTTGTACATTGCGTCGTAAAGATGATTTCGCAAAATTTCGGCTGTTCCGACAATAACAGGGGATTCGGTGTTTTCTTTTCTGTCACCCGTGAGGATACCCACATAATCTTCGCCGAAAATTTCGCAGAAATGCGAATAGATACCATTGGAGAGCGCTTTCAAGGGCGTTGCATACCATGCTTTGCCATTTTTGCCGAGAATCCGTGATACAGCCTGTTCCGCTATCCATGTTTTTCCGGCACCGGTCGGAGCTGTAACCAGACAGTCCGAATGTTCAATGGCGGCGATAGCTTCCAGTTGGAACGGATCAGGTTCGAATGGTTTTTCCTCAGGTACGCCTATGGATTGAAAAACCTTTCTTAACTGTGAGTCTGCGCCCGGTATTATTTTACGCGGCATCAATATTTTTTTAGGACGTCTTGCGGGTCTTTTCTGGCGATATTTTCTCTGCATTGCTGTTTACAGCCTGGCAATCATTTTTATGTTTAAGTTTTAGGTGGAAAAGATAATTTCAGCATTTGAAATGGAATTACTCTGAAAGCGCCACTACCTCCGCCCCGGTCACCCGGATCAGCTCGGCGGCATCGAGACGCATCATGGCGTTGATCTCCCCTCCCCCGCCGAAAATTGTCTTCTGCTTGACCACGGCCGGATCCACCAGGGTACGCAACTTCCGCATATGACCGAACGGCGGCATGCTGCCCACAACGTAACCGGTAATGGCCAGCGCCTGCTCAGGGCTGGCAAACTTTACCCGTTTTCTTCCCAGGCCAAGGTGACCGGCAATTTTTTTTCGATCCACCCGGTTCAGACCGTTATTAATCACCAGCAGCGATTCGTCCGGCGTGTTAAAAACCAGCGATTTGATGATCTGGTCGGTCGCAACCTCCAATGCCCGGGCCGCATCGCCCACCGTCGGCGTATGTTCGTCCAGGGGCAGGATGGTGGCCTCGATATCGTTTTCATCGATAAATT
>JAOZUU010000227.1 GCA_029938515.1 Desulfobacterales bacterium
AGGAAATATCGTAGAAATTCAAAAATGGGAATTCCACAACAGGGTTCGCGTAAAAATAAATTCACAATTTTAGCCGTTGAGGTGCTCAGATAGCAAGACGCGAAAGTGCAGGAATATCAACTTTCGGTCATTTTATTGTTGTGGAAACTTCATCTCGATCAATTTATATCCTTCAGGTATTTTAAACAGATCTTTACTTAGCGATTTCTTTTGAATTTTCTTCAGCGTGGTTGTAGATTTTACTCCCATCATCTCGGTTACAGTCTTTACAGAAAAACCCTCCTCGCTTGAAATGCTTAACATGCCCATTTTCCCCATACTATAATTATCTTTAAACTTTTTTTCAATTTTTTCTCTGATTTCTCTGTATTCTTTGTAACCTTCCACATCTTTGGAAACCCAATGTTCGGTTTTAGCTCCCATAACCGTCACAATGTATTTAGTACATTTATAACCGGCAATTTTTTTGGTTTCATTAGTAGCAATCACCTTCATATCTTCACTCACCTCTGGACCTATTTGATCCATGGCGGCCAGGAGGTTAATCTTTGTATAAGTTTTTTTTGTGGTATCAATTTGATACATTGTCATGGTATCATAATTTATTATCATGATATGGCCTTTTTGTTCAGAGCGCAAAGTGAAAGATTTAAGAAAATTTTTTGTTATTTCTGTCTTGGGTTTAAACTGATCGAGCATTTTATCCCTTATCTGTTTGGGCATACTCTTCAACACACCCTCAGGCGCACCGCCTGTTTCTACAATAGACTCCCAATAAAGATCACCATATACAACAGGTGTAAAAAGAAAATAAAACAGCAACACAAATACTATCCACCCCATTTGTTTCTTTTTTAGCATCATCTCTCTCCTTCAAATTGAAGCGTGACAATCCGCCATTCACCTTGAATGGTTAAGTTGAATAGCTCTGGTTTATTTTCCCGTCAAACTTGCGCATCGAGAACCGTATCCATATCTCTGATATATAGTATGGATGAGACTTGATCAAGTCCACATGTGGAACCGGATATCCTGCGTTCGCTGAGGATGCCTCCATGATCAACCACGGTGAACTTTTAGATAGTAATCTCAATGCCGTTTCTTTTAGAAAATAAGAAGATTAATTAGCAGCACTATTCCTGGCGAACTCAGATTTAATTGTCGAACTGATTTTTTCAATCGTATAGGGCTTTTTGATATATTCTCCGGCCCCTAAACGTTGCGCCTCTTTTATCCGGTCTGTTTCCGAATAACCGCTGGCAATTACTGCTTTTTGATGCGGGTGCAGGCTTAAAACCTGTTTATAGGTTTCAAGTCCGTCCATTCCGGGATCCATGATCATATCTAATACCAATAAATCGACGCTGCTCTTTTTCAAATAGTCAACCGCTGCTTCTCCACAGGAAACGGTTTTCACCGAATATCCGAGTTGGGAAAGAATCGATGAGGCGATCTGGCGTTGTTCCTCGACATCATCAACCACTAAAATGGATTCCCCGTTTCCATAATAATCTTCGATCGAAAAATCGGCTTTGACTTTACTCAGCGTTTCGCGCGTGACCGGAAAATAAAGCGTAAATCGGGTCCCCTTGCCCTTGGCGCTTTCGATATCAATATAGCCCTTATGATCTTTCACCGTTCCCCATACCACCGTCATGCCCAATCCGGTACCACTTCTTCCCATTACCTTTTTCGTATAAAAAGGTTCAAATATCCGATGAATCTCCTTGGGAGATATCCCGATGCCGGTGTCGGAGACCACAAGCACAGTGTAATCGCCTTCCTGAACTTCATCATATTCCCTGACAGGTTGATCCACGTATCGGTTTTCCGTTGAGATGCTCAACGTGCCGCCATCAGGCATGGCTTCGGCGGCATTGGATACCAAATTCATAATTGTTTTGGAAAGATGAACGGAAGATCCTTTGATATTTATCAACTTGGAATCGAAATCAATATGAATATCCAGTAAGGGATGAAATGCTTTTAATTTTTCGAACTCAGGGCTTGCCAGATACTCTGTTACTATTTCATTTAAGTTGACGACCTCTGAAACCGGCACACCTCTTCTGGCTAAAGTTAATAAATCCTCGACGATGGCCGCAGCCTTTTTTCCGGATTCGTAAATGGTCTCAATGGGTTTCTTTAAAGGACTGTCTGCGTCAAGATTCATCAATAATAATTCAGGGTAGCTGATCATACTGGACAAAATATTGTTAAGGTCATGGGCAACACCTCCGGCCAATGTTCCAATGGCTTCCATTTTTTGGGCGCGTTGAAGTTGTTCCTGTAATTTTTCTTTCTCTTTATCAGCGGACTTCCTATCGGAGATGTCGCGGGCAACCCCTAGGAGACTGACCACATCTCCGGAATCGTTGCATAAAAACCTTGCCGTCACTTCAATCCATACGGTTGAACCGTCTTTACGATAATTTTCCAATTCAACTGTTTGGGACTTATTGGGATCCACGCCTTCGGCATTGTCAACCATTAGCTCTTCGGCAATGATCTCCGTGGCCTTTTTGAAAGAATCCGGAAGCAATACTTCCTGTAAAGGCATTTGTATTAATTCTTCCGGAGTAAATCCCTGTATACGCTGGACGGAAGGACTGACATACGTGAATTTCATGGAGTCGACATCCAGGATCCAGATAACATCCGTTACATTATCGGCTAACAGACGATACCTTTTTTCGCTTTCCCGTATATTGTTGAATGCACGCGTGTTAATAATGCTGGTGGCCGTATGCGCGGCAACCCCCATCAGAAGACTGATATCACTCTGGGTCAGTAAATTTTTGGCGTGACGGTTTCCAACAATCAGGATGCCTATCGATTCTTTTTCATAAATGATCGGCACACAGATAAATGATCCAATATCAACCAGACTCAGATGGACCGAACATTTCTTGGCGAGGTTTTCCTCAATTTTGGTTACATCTTTTACCAGGAGTGGCTCCTGGGATTTAAAACACTCCGTCAAGATCCCATCGGCGTCCCGGTGAATAAGGTCAAATTCCGTACTTCTCAAAAATGCAGATTGATTATTTTCGGATAAAAATTCCGCTTTGTGTTGGAGCCGGATCTTTGCTTCGTTGACCAGCAGGATCGAGCCAAAATGATAATTTGTATGCTTTTTAATATTTTTCAGAACAACCTGATTGATCTTGTCAATATCCAGAAGACCTGAGATCGTCTGACCGATTTCCTGAATCAACTGGGCATTGTTGTGGCGGGTATTCATTTCGTCCATAAGCGCCTGGGCCGCATTGCCCTGGCGATCTAATATATTTTTCAACTCCTTTTTTTCAATACGTTCCGCATTCGCCCATATCATCAAATTAATAAGCACCCAGCTCAGGATCAGTGCCGTTTCACCCGCGGCAGGCAGGAAAGGATACGCGGCCATTAGAGTAAGCAAACTTAATAAAAAACTATACTTGCGGATACGTTTCCATGTCAGCGTAGCGGTTTTCGGCCACGTAACGATATACCGACAGCAGGCATCACCTTTGTGAAAACATGACGGATGCCCGACTTCGGCAAAGGTTTCGGTTAACAATTTCCCAACGGACTCCAGGGTTCCAATGCGGTTTTGGCACTGGTAAGGTTTCTCCTGGACACCGGGTTTAGGCTTGGATTGAATTTCAGCTTTGTTGGCGGCTATTTTTCTGGCTTTAAATATGGATCCTCTCGTCATGCTGTCGGCAAGCTTGCTTATCATCATGTAAATAGAGGGCATCGTTATCAGCCCTAAAGCATATTGCTTGGCAGCCCCGATTTTTTCAGATGATACGGTAAAGCGACCGGCTTCCCTGGCGATATTGAGATTGCCGGTCTTTGCAACGAGGAATTCATTAAACCGATCGGTCTGATTCTGATTGAACCAGTGACCGGCATCTGCCACTTCATGTCTCGTCATGCCGGCGTGGGTTAAAAGAGAATCGATATCGACATCAGGATGATATCTTTTAATAAATTCTAAATAGGTAAGCGTGATACGGCTGCTATACAGTGGGGTGTTTTCATCGATTTGATTTTCAGTGTTTCTGTTCCGGTTGAAACTCATCTGAATCCATTCCTGAAAATTGGGCCGTTTTAATCAGCAGTTCAGATTTTCGGTGAACCTCTAAACCTCTGAACGGTCAATGCTTTCTCTATACATAAGCCCATAACAATAACCATTTGCAATGAACTAGGGCATTTATCATGCAAGTTAGATACCATACAAGATATGAGAAATATATTCCCACATCCCTGGCTAAATATTATTTTTTGCTTAAATTTCACATAGTTTTTGAATTTTTAATTTTAAACCACATGGAATGAGAATTTATTTAAAATAAACAAATGAAAACACTGCGCCATGAAAGGTAATGATGTAATTGAAATTACGGTGAGGCCTGCCATGGACTCGATCCGGGAGCCGGAATCCAGTGATTTCAGTATGCAGAACAAAGAATATCGAATTCCGAAGTAAACCCTTCATCATTCTGCAACTCCTGGGTCGATATTCGATATTCAGTATTTTCAGCCAATTATAATCATGGGATCGTCTGGGGCCGAGCCCTAAATGTCTGTAGACTAATGACACATAGCTTAAAAGATGACTTAAAACAGGGTAATAATGGCTTGGTCCGATCACCTATAAGGCCCCCGGAAAAAAATAAATCCACATCTTGCTGGTCTTCTGTTCCGCCTACGGCGTTACATCCATCGGCACATATCCTGATATGCACCGGCGGATGTGCCTTGTAAACGAACCAGAATCCGGCGCAATCTTGTGGATTTATTTCTTTCCGGGGACCTAACATGATATGGTATAAACCGAAAAAAGAAACATGCTGGACTATGCTATTCATCTGCCGGTTGAGGATAGAAATGTGATCCCTTGGGAAGAGATCGACCGGGCGAAAGTCCCCGGACATGAAGGCGAAGTCATACTGATGAAGCGAGGCACGGAATTCTCGATCCGAACCGCGGGAACAGTGCTGATGAACAGCCGCCTCCACGGTTCCGAAAGTGCGCAGGCTGAGCTCACATGCAGCCGCCTTAAACGAAAATCCGGCCTGAGGATTCTCATTGGAGGCCTCGGCATGGGCTACACCCTGGCGGCAGCACTTGAACAATCAGAGCCGGATACACGCATCACCGTATCCGAACTGATCCCGGCCGTGGTCAGATGGAACCGGGAAGAACTGGGGCACCTGGCTGGAATGCCGCTGGATGACCCTCGGGTGTCCGTCGAAGAAGAAGATGTGGTGGAAACCATCAGGAAAAGAAAATCCGCCTGGGATGCAATCCTTCTTGATGTAGACAACGGCCCTGACGG
>JAOZUU010000228.1 GCA_029938515.1 Desulfobacterales bacterium
AAAAATTGAAGCCGGAAGACGGCGATATGCTTAAACCCAAGCTTTTTAAATACACTCACCCGATGATTGCCATCTAATATAATATTGTTTTTTTCAATGATAACTGGATGGTGTAATTTGGCAAAGTTGGCAAACTCCATAGCGAGGCGCTGGATCGCATTCGAGATGATCGCTTCATGCGGAATTAAAGTGGACACCGGCACAATCTCTAAATTCAGATTCAGATCTTCGGTTTTTAATAAAAACATAAACTCAACCGATCAAATGGGTCTCGGTTCCATTTTCACTGATGCAAACCGGTCAGGCATTGACAATGGCAACCATTGAAATTGTAGGGGAATGCGCATTCGGTGTCAATGTGGTTCGGTTGCCCGGAAACCTTACGACACCTTTTTCCCTGGCCCTTGAAAAATCTTGCTTTTGATTTTGTTTCGGGTGTAGTTTAAATAATTTATGATCAATAATAATTTTTCCTGTCCACCGACACCACTGATTCCATGAATCGAACACGACATCTTCGAATTTCACTATTTCTGGCGGTGGCTATTTTCATCTTTGGTGTTATCGGTTACAGCCTAGTCGAGGGCTGGAGCCTGATTGATTCTGTATATATGACCGCCATCACCCTCTCTACCGTGGGATACAAAGAAGTACATGCGCTTAGTGATTCCGGCCGAATTTTTACCGTTGTGCTGGTAATCTTCGGTGTCGGTTTCAGTGCCTACGTGGCAGCGGCCATCGTGCAGTTCATGGTGGAAATACAGATTCGAACTATTTTTGGGAGGAGAAGATTGGACCGAAAAATCAATCGCATGAAGAATCATTTTATTGTATGCGGGTATGGACGGATCGGACGCGTACTGTGCCGAAATCTGGAGGGCAGCTCCATCGATCTGGTGGTGGTGGATAACGATCCGGAAAATATTCCTATCATGGACGAGGATAACATTTTGTATGTGGCGGGGGATGCCACCGACGAGGCCAATCTCACCAAGGCCGGCATTGAACGGGCCAAAGGGCTTGTGGCTGCCCTCGGATCGGATGCCGACAACGTATTTCTCGTTCTCACCGCCCGGCAGCTGAATCCCAACCTGTTCATTGTGGCCCGGGCGGCGGAGGTCAAGTCCAAATCCAAGTTGCGGGCGGCCGGTGCCAACAATGTAGAATCACCTTATGAGATGGGGGCCGCCAGCATGGCCCATCGGATCATCCGGCCCACTGTCACCAGTTTCCTTGACCTGGCCTTCGCCCAACAGCGGACCGATATCCAAATGGAGGAGATCCCCGTCAGTCCCGATTCCAAGTTAGTCGATGTCATGCTCAAGGATTCGGGTATCCGCCAGCGATTCAACCTGATCATCATCGCCATTAAAAAAGACGATGATGACATGCTGTTCAACCCGTCTTTTGAATCGCGTATCCAGGTGGGCGACACTGTGATTGCCGTGGGTGATATTGGGAACCTGCGACTCCTGGAAAAAGAATTGAATCCATCGGCCGGTATGATTTAGCTTAGATGATGTTATGCTAATAATACAGGCAGGGCCGAATTGTCCAACACCCTGTAGGCTTGCAAAACAGTGCAGTCTACAACTATTACATGTGTTGCCGGGACAGGTCAGGAAATGCGAATGGAGATGATTTTAGAATCACATCTCGTGTAGCTTCGGAAGGTAATGCTGTTATTGTGCCGATTGTCCATCTTATCCTGGCCAGTGACTGAAAAGCCAAATCCTTTACAATTGTCCTCTGTTTTTTTAATAACTTTTTTCATCCATTTTAAAATATTTTGCGGGTATCCCCTTAGCAATTACATTAGGAGGAACATCCTTTGTCACCAATGTGCAAGCACCTATTACGGCACCATCCCCAATTTTTACTGGTAGAATCGTTGCTTTTACACCTATAAAAACATCATTCCCTATTATACTGCCACCAGCAATATTGACAGTTGGATTGATATGAACAAAATCGCCAATTATTGTGTCGTGCCCAATACTTACAAGAGAATTGCTAATGAAAAAATCACCAATTTTCATTTCAGGCATCACCGCACAATGCCTTTGAATAATAGCCCCTTCGCCAATTTTTGCCCACTTACTGATATGAGCACTCGGATGTATAATACTTAAAAATTGCCCGCCGATCTTTGTAGCAGTCTCAACCATTTTCCGCCGCCAAACGGTACGGCCAATTGATGCTACTAAAAATACATTATTTAAATCCACCTGTTTTAGGTTAGTCAAATTTCCGAGCACGGGAATATCATGAATTAATTTTCCTTTTTCCTTATCTCCACCGTCGTAAATAAAACCGATGGGCAAAAGAGTATCTTCCGTATGTTTATTAATTTCATCGATGGTTTCTAAAACCTCACGAGCAAATCCTCCCCCTCCGAGCAAAATAATTTTTTTTATATTCACCTTTCAATAGTTCCATCTAATAATCGAGTCTTTTCAAGCCCTCATTTGTTTAACATATTTCTTATCGTTATGAAAATAATCGTTTTCATTCAGAGCTCTGTGATGTATTTTGAATGGGATCGGGTTATCCCTTTGATTGGGATTCTCCTTTTATTTTGGCAACATAAGCAAAAAAATTATGCGTGTCTCATTTTTGAGATATTGCTCCGGCGACTAAATACCCTAAAGCCGGCATTCCGGCGAAGGCCGGAATCCAGGAAAACACCGGATGCCGGGTCAAGTCCGGTATGACGAAATTGGCCTATTTAATTACCGGGTTAATAAGTTCCGTGGAAACGGCCTTTTTGTATCAATCAGTTGGTCCTGCTGTCAGTATCCGGTGCGGCTTTATCCTTGATCCTACCCTACTTCCCCATCCAAGGTGGAGCTGGATACTACTCGTAGTGATGCTCTGGTGGCGCGAGAGCAAAGGATTGCCCGAACAATTATTACGTAATTTTGTTACGTAAATTATCAATAAATTTCATGTTGACTTTCGCGGTCTATCCTTATATTTGTTAATATCCGAGCAGGAAATCCACACTGAAACACTTGAATTTTCTGCTTTCATTCTCTGAGGTCTGCCCGTATCTACCTCGAACCCGTCCTGATCTCGGGAGAGTTTTCGCCTTTGACAATACAACTGTTTATTCCAAGAAAATGACTCAAAGTACAAAAAACCGTATTGATGAAAGGGAATGACGCATGAACACAGAAATACTTAAAGGGAAAAAGGTACTGGTGGTGGATGATGAGCCCGATGTCATCGAAACACTGGTTGAAGCCCTGGATATGTGCCGGACCGAGAGCGCCCTTGATTTTTCATCCGCGCGCCGGATGCTTCGCCGCAACCATTATGATGGGGCCGTACTGGATATCATGGGGGTAAACGGTTACGGGCTGTTGGAAGTCGCCATTGAAAACAAAATCCCGGCGGTCATCCTCACGGCGCACGCCTTGAGCGCTGATAATTTCAAAAAGGCGGTCAGGGGCGGTGCGCATGCCTATTTGCCGAAAGACAAAATGTTCGAGATACCGGAATATCTGGCCGAACTGATTACATCCGGACGAGACCGGGATAAAAAGAGCGGGCGCTGGTTCACGAAACTGTCACCCTATTATGATAATTATTTCGGATCTGACTGGAAGAAAGGCGACCCGGAATTCTGGCATGACTTCAAGGATATATTTAAATTTTCAAGGGAAGAACTGGAAGATGTTTTGTAAAACGACAAATAAAACGAGACCTTTGAAAAATGTTCAATTTTGATCAAGTTTAAGGAAGATGAAAAATGATCGGGTCTGACAGCGCAAATGGTATCGTTCGAGATCAGACAAGACGAGATCAAGATCATCAAATTTTAGAACAAATCAATCAGCTCCGCCAGGTTTCCAAGGTCGGGCAAGCCATCATGTCGGAAATGAACCTTGATGATCTGCTGGACCTGATCATGGATCAGACTGTACAGATCCTCAATGTCGAACGGTGCACGATTTTTCTTTACGACAGCCGACCTGATGAGCTCTGGTCCAGGGTCGCCACCGGAATTAAAAATAAAAAAATCCGGATACCCTCTAGCTTTGGTATTGCCGGCTGGGTTTTTAAAAATCGCGAGCCCCTGATTATCAGGGATGCCTATAACGATTCCAGGTTCTATTCCGAAATTGATAAGGAAACCGGGTTCCAGACCCGGAACGTTCTTTGCATTCCGTTGATCAACCGGTCGGATATCTGCATCGGAACATTGCAGACCCTGAACAAAAAGATCGGCGATTTCACCCAAAGTGACAAAGAGCTGCTCGTCTCAATATCTCACTATATATCCATCGCGCTTGAAAATGCGCGCCTGTATGAGGACCTTAAATCGATTAATACCGCCAGAAAAAAAGTCATCGACCACCTGGCCCATGAAATACGAACTCCCGTGGCCATCATTGACGCGGCCCTGAAACACATTTCACGCCAACTGGATGAGGGCAACACACCCAATCTGGACAAAGCCATCACGCGGGGCAGAAGAAATTTAGTACGCCTGATGAGCCTTCAGGAAAAAATTACCGATATCCTTAACTATCGCTTCACCGAAGATAAGCAAAAAATGACCCAGCTGATCGAGACTTTTTTCAACCTCACCGAGGAAGCTTGCGAAGCCAGCCATGATTCCAATGCGAATGTTTTTCAATGCGTTTTGCAACGGCTTGAATCGATTTACCTTATCGAGGATACGTATCCGGAAAGTATCTTTCTGGAACCATTCTTTGAAAGAATACGTAATGAGGCCATTAAATTGATGGAAGAGAGAAAACTTGATATCACCCTGGGTATTCAGCCTGGCCTTATTCTGAATACGGACCCTCGCATGTTAAAGAAAGTTTGTTCAGGGTTATTGCGAAATGCCATCGAAGCGACACCGGATGAAGGAAAAATCGACATCCGTGCGAAACACCGGGAGGGTCACATTTCAATTGATTTTCAGGATTGGGGAGTGGGAATAAACCCGGAAAATCAAAAAAACATTTTCAATGGTTTTTATCATACCCAGGATACGGACTATTATGCTTCCCGGAAACCGTATGCCTTTTATGCGGGCGGATCAGGTTCGGATCTGTTGAGAATCAAGGTATTCTCGGAAAGGTTCGGTTTTGAGGTGAGTTCTACCAGCCAATGCTGTAAATACATCCCCGGTGATAAAAACATGTGCCCCGGAAGAATATCCGCGTGTGGTTACATTGATGATATTTCCGACTGTAATGCATCCGGTGGGAGCACATTTTACGTCCGGTTTCCATTGAAATAATAGACAACTGAAGCATGCCACCACCCATCGGAAAAAGAACAACAAATCGATTCCAGGTGCTGAAC
>JAOZUU010000229.1 GCA_029938515.1 Desulfobacterales bacterium
GATTTATTGCAGGCAGCTTATGAGCACAACCTGGTTCAGTTCGGTGAAAATGTAAGAAAGCAAGTAAATTTCATTTGCAACTGCTGTGGGTGTTGCTGCGAAGCGATGATCGCGGCCCGGCGTTTTGCAATTATGAATCCTGTCCATACAACCAACTTTATCCCGGTTGTAACCGAATCTGATTGCAACGGATGTGGCAAATGCGTGACGGCTTGCCCGGTCGAAGCAATGACATTGGTTTCCTCGAACAACCCAGTCAAACCCAAAATGAAAGTGGCGAAGTTGGATCAAGATATCTGCCTGGGATGCGGTGTTTGCGTTAGAACTTGCTCAACCGGCAGTATTCACTTAAAATCTCGACCGAGCAGAGTCATTACCCCCCTGAACGGAACACACCGGGCGGTGTTGATGGCCATTGAGCGGGGTAAGCTGGAGAACCTGATTTTTGACAATCGGGTCTTATGGAGTCATCGAGCCATGGCTGCGGTTTTAGGCGTCATTCTGAAACTTCCGCCGTTCAAACAGGCCCTTGCAAGTCAGCAGGTGAAATCACGCTATCTGGAGGCTCTGATTAATTACATAGAATATTAAAATAGCTGGGGCTTTCTTTATGAAAGGAACAAATTATGAACATCAAAAGATTAGTAGGAATAACAATTGTAATATTTGCTTTTGTCATTGGATGCTCAGGAACATATGGAAAAATCATTAAACAATCCGGAACCGGGGATAAAGTAACCTTAACAGAGTTAAGAGAAAATTGGGATGATTATGATGTTTATTACGGTATGAGAAGCGGCAGGTGGGCTTCAGCCATCATGTTTGATCCTAACAACAATAGTACAAAGCTTGCCGGGGATAGTTGGATCAAAATTGAAAATCAGGAAACCTTAAATGCGAAAATCAAAGAAATTCAAGATCAGTACGATTATGTAAGCGTTAATATTATTGAAGGGCCAGACAGCCAGATTTTTGGATATATGTACTATCCTTCATATCTTCATCTTCCTGTAAAAGTTGCTGATGAACGAACTCTTTATGTAATGTCGCTGCCACCTTATAAATCAGCTCCAGGACGATGAGTAATGCCCCCGGAAAAAAATAAATCCATCCCGCCCAGGCGGGACTGGTCTTCTGTTCCGCCTACGGCGTTACATCCACCGGCACATATCCTGACATGCACCGGCGGACGTGCCTTGTAGGCGAACCAGAATCCGGCGTTATCCCGGTGGATTTTATTTTTTCCGAGGCCCTAACAAAAAATTGGGCCGAGCATGGCGTTCGGCCCTTTTCACTTTAGTGGGAGATAAATGAAATCAGCATCATTACCCGAGAATGACAAACCCGGCCGGACACGCAGAAAAAATCCTCTGAAAGTATCGATCCAGCGAAGGCTGCTGTTGCGGCTTGGCCTTGGTGGTATTTTAATTGCCACTTTTCTTGCCCTGGCTCTGTATATTCATGAGCGCAACCAGATTGGTGAAGTGGTCATCGATCGCGCCCGGCAGGTGGCCATCTGTTTTAACGATCAGATCCGCAATCTCCTGGATGACTCCGGTTTGTCGGATCACAAAGCCCTGCAACGTGAGCTGGAGGTGTTGTTTATCGCGGGGAATTTGAAACAATGGATCGGGCATCTGGTTTTTGCCGGCATGTATGATGCCAGCGGCAACAAGGTGGCCTGCGTTACTGACGATGAATATAAGCATATCGGAGTTGTTGATAATCTGATGGCCGATTTCGACCACCGGCTATCGGCTGACAGAGACAGCCGGTATAAGATCAGGCAGATTGAAGGGATCCCGCATGTGCATATCGTTGCACCACTCTTTGACAGCGGCGGCAGGGCAGTGGGCCAAACTGAAGGCATGTTCGCGTTTTCCGATACCGCGGTTGCCGATATCCAGGGCCGTATTGTGCGAACTATTCTCGGAGTGGTCGCCATTGTTCTGGTGGCAACCGCCTTGCTCTATCCCATCATCCTTTCGCTGATGGGCCGACTTTCCAGATTGACGGCTAATCTTCTGGACTCAAATCTGGAAACGCTGCGAGTGCTGGGCAATGCCATCGCCAAAAGAGACAGTGATACCGATGTTCATAATTACCGCGTCAGTATTTATGCTGTCAGTCTGGCCGAGGCCGTGGGACTGAGCGACCAGGCCATCCGGGGGCTTATCAAGGGGGCTTTTTTACACGATGTCGGAAAAATCGGTGTCAGTGACAGCATTCTGTTGAAACCCGATAAACTGACCGAAAAAGAATTCGAGGACATGAAACATCATGTCCGTCACGGCATGGATATCGTCAAGCGCTCCGACTGGCTCAAGGATGCCACCGAAGTGGTGGGGTACCACCATGAACAATTTGCCGGCAGCGGTTATCCTTTCGGAATCAGTGGTGATAAAATACCGATTAATGCCAGGATCTTTGCCATAGCGGATGTATTCGATGCGTTGACTTCCCGGCGTCCCTATAAGGAACCGTATTCATTTGATCGGGCGATAACTATCATTCGGAAAAAGCGCGGCAGTCATCTGGATCCTTCCCTGGTCGACGCGTTTATGCCGATTTCAAGACCCATGTATGAGGATCTGGCCGGTAGCGATGCGGATGAATTACGACAGAAACTGGAGGCCGTGCTGAAAAAATATTTTTCAAAAGGGATCGCAAGCCTTACATGAAACGATCCGGCCAACCCTAACGGTCAGCCTGACAGCGGCGGCGTCATTTAAATCCACTTGATTTGCTTGAAGCCATAGTGGATATGTGTGGTTTTTCCGGGAAAAAGAGTGTGCTCCTTAACCTGTTGAGGTGTTAACCTCACAGTGAAGGGAAGATCTCCAACAAGAATCGTGGCGAATAATTGGCCTGTTTTTCTTTCCAGACTGAGCCGGGAAACGGTGCCTCGCAGGACAATCCCCTCACCGGCAAGGGTTGAGCCGTCTTCCCTGACAGATGTTCTCTTAATTACGGCCGCTGCCTCCTGATCCGGAGGTGCGGGCACTATTATCTGTTGCCTGTCGGATAAAGTTTTTCCCCATTTATCCTCTCCGAGTTTTTGCCAGGGTCCAAAGATGATAGTTTCGCGGCCGGTCCCAAAAACTTTACCTTTGAATAAATGCAGGGTCTCATCACAGATCTCATAAAGCCACTGCCAGTCATGACTGGCAACAATGAGTGTGGTTCCCAGTTCCTGACGCGCCCGAAGCGAGGCTTCCTTAATAAGCTGTGCGCTGGCGGCATCCACGCTGGCCGTGGGTTCATCTAATAGAAGGACTTTGGGCTTTAAGACCAGCCTTGCGGCCAAGGCCACGCGTTGTGCCTCACCCCCTGAAAGCGCATACCAGGGGCGTTGGGCAAAATCATTACTATCCAGGCCGACCAGAGAAAGCGCTTCGTTTACTTTTTTGGCGATGTCGCTGCCATTGCCCCTCAGCTTAAGACCATAGGAAATGTTCTTAAAGACGCTTCGTTTCATGAGAAACGGCTCTTGTGGGAGCATGGTGATAAGAAATCTGGCCTCATTTGAAAATGGCTCAACAAAACGACCATTAAAATGGATCGTACCCTCGGTTGGTTTCTCAATCAGCCCCAATAGTTTCAGGAGGGTGCTTTTCCCGCTGCCATTGGGGCCGATGAGCCCGACGATGGAAGCCGGCTGAACGGTCAGGTGCTCAATCGCCAAAACCGTATGGGCGCCGTATGAATGTTTCAGGGAGTTGATTTCGTAGATTGGCCGGTTCAAATTTTAATACCTTCTACGAAGAAATGAAACGGAGATATTCACACAAAATGCAATGGTGAGCAGGACAAGGCCAAGGGCCACGCCCATACCAAACTGTCCCTTGTTGGTTTCCAGGGCGATGGCCGTTGTAATGGTGCGCGTATGCCACTTGATGTTGCCCCCGACCATCATGGAAATCCCTACTTCCGTCATCACGCGTCCATAAGCAGCGATTGCACCGGCCAGTATGCCGTGCCGGCATTCCCATAAACTGCTCAAAAAGAGCTGCCTTCGATTGGCGCCCATCGACATGATCGTGATTCGAAGCTTTGGGTCCATGTTTTCAACCGCCGTTGCGCTCAGGCCGATGACGATGGGCAATGCCAGAATCGTCTGACCAATGGCAATACCGGGCAGGGTGAAAAGTAAACCAAAATCTCCCAGCGGACCGCGATGGGTCAGAAATGCATAAACAAGCAGACCGATAAAGACTGTCGGCAACGCCATCATCGTATCGACAATTGTCCTGATCGATTTTTTTCCGCTGAAGTCGAAATAGCCGAGGCAAAATCCGAGGGGTATTCCTATAATCAGGCTGCATCCGATGGAATAGGTGGATACCCTGACAGTAGCAGAAATCGCAGAATAGGTTTCAGTGTTGCCGGATAGCAACAAATTAAAGGCTTGTAAAAAACCTTCTACTAAAAAATTCATTACATCTTCGCATTCGGCGTAAACAATGGTTTTCCCAACAGTTTAAAATTTCTAATCAACTGCTGTGCTTCTACGCCCGTGATCCATTCGATGAATTGCGTGGCCGTATCGTATTGCGCCTCGGAACAATGCTTTTTGTCTATGGCGATTACACTGTACTGATTCAGCAGGACCGCGTCTCCTTCCACCAATATTTTGAGCGGCGGATTTCCCTTCAGGGTGTCTTCATATTTAATGTAAGTCCCCCTGTCGGCCATCGTATACCCATTGCGTTCCGCGGCGATATTGATGGTTGCCAGCATACCCTGGCCGGTTTGAACGTACCAGTTTTCCTTTTCGGGGATCGACAGATTGGCTGCTTTCCACAGCGAAAGTTCTTTTTTGTTTGTTCCGGAATTATCACCACGGCTGACAAAAATTGCCTGCTTCGTTTTGATCGTCTGCAATGCATCTTTAATGGATTTACTTTTGATCGCCGCAACGTCTTCATCAGGTCCGATGATAACAAAATCGTTGTACATAATTTCACGACGATCCACGCCAAAACCATTATTCACAAATTTTTTCTCGGCCGGCGGCGCATGCACCATGAGAATGTCTACATCGCAGTTCTCACCCAATTTGAGCGCTTTGCCGGTGCCCGTCGCCGTCCACTTCACCTCAATTCCGGTTGCCGTTTCGAATTTTGGGATAAGATAGTCGAGCAGGCCGGTGTTGTCCGTGCTCGTGGTTGTCGCCATCATCAATGGCTTTGCTTCAGCCCAGGAACGGGTGGTCAAAAAACACGCAACCAAGACCAGACAAAGTACTGCAACGAATAATCTTCTCATTTTTCTCTCCTTTTTTTCCGCGGCCCTAAGTTATTATTTGGATAA
>JAOZUU010000230.1 GCA_029938515.1 Desulfobacterales bacterium
TGGAACTGCATATTGTGATTACAGTCAGGTTAGGCGAGCCCGGCATACTGAAACTTGACCGACTACTCTCTCAACCATTGTTTGAAATTGTGGATGTGGATCAGCAACAGATGACCATTGCCGGTTTAGCTTATGAACGCTTTGGAAAGGGAAGACATCCCGCAAAATTGAACTATGGCGATTTGTTTTCCTACGCCTTGGCAAAGCATCGCGATTTGCCTCTGCTTTTCAAGGGAAATGATTTTTATAAAACAGATATCATCTCCTGTTTTTGATTACAAAAATTCGTTTGTAAATTGACTTTGTTGAAGATCTCGGCCAGTCCATGGGTGCCGATGCAGGCGATGACGTTTTTCATGGGAAAGCTCATCCCCTCAACGGCAAACGGATCCTCGCCTCCCTTGGATTGATATCTATTTATGCAATAGCCAGTTTGCGCACTTCTTTATGGATTCTTTCAGACAAAGTGTCCTCCGCGATATCGAGATCATAGTCCATCTGAAGTCCAAGCCAGAAAGAAGCAGAATTACTAAAATAAGTCGACATCAATATTATAACCGAATGTCAGTATTTATTACTCAACTCAAGGTTTGATACAATTTCCCTAAATGAATTTGTTGAGTTGACATATATGAAAAAGATGGCTACATTTATATACCTAATATTGTACATATGTAAATAATGAGGTATATCATGCAAAGTGCGACCCTTCATATTAAAGTCAAGCCTGAAGTGGCTAAGGAGTTAAAATCCTTGTCGCAAAAACGGAAGGTTTCAGTGGGTGAGCTGGTGAGGCAGGCGGTTAGCGCCAGTTATCAGCTGGATTTGGGATTGTCGCTCAACAATAGTCAACGGCGTGCTCTCGAAGCATATCGCGGCGGCTATATCAGCTTGACCAAGCTGTCCACCGACATGGGTATGGACATTTGGGAGATGAGAAATTGGCTCAACGAACATGATATCGCCCAAAACAATGCATTCCACGAAGATGATGCCGGGAATGCCTGAACAACCGAATAAATGGATTTTTGATACGGTTGTTGTCAGCAATTTTATTTTTTCGGACGCTTTGAGCCTTCTTAAAAAACGTTACCGGTCAAAAGGGATTATTACCAGCGAAGTCCACGGCGAGCTTCTTGCCGGAGTTGGCAAATATCCTAATCTGACACAGGTCAATCGTCTTTTTGTGGACAAAATTTTTGAGTTGAAATATTTGTCAGAGAAGGAACGGGCAGCCTGTGAACAACTTTTGTCTTTTCTTGGTCTGGGTGAGGCGTCCACCATTGTCTATGCGAATAACCATAATGGCGTCGTGGTCACAGATGATCAAGCTGCCAGGAATCAATGCAAACGCATTAACATCCCGGTAACCGGAACAATAGGCATTCTCAAGGCATGCGCACTGAATACCCTTATCACTATTGAAGAAGCAGACGATATCCTACGAAAAATGATGTTAGCGGGTTTTTACTCACCGGTTAAAAGCATGAAAGATATTATCCTGAATCCGTAAAGGTGCGCTTTACCCAGCTTCGACGGTTTGGTTTTGTTGTTTTCCCAGCGGTTGATGGTGGCAAAGCTGACTCCGAGCCCGCGGGCCAGATCTTCCTGACTCAAGGCCAACTGTCTTCGTATTTCTTTTACGAGTGCAGGAAAACCCTGTTCACTTGCTGCCATTACTCAGTCCTCATTCGCAGGCGTTACTCTTTGCAGCCACACCCTGGTTGTCGCCGATCCGGACAATATCAGGGGGGGATTGCAGGGACAGTTCCGCTACGCTTCCGAGTACCTGGAACACCCGAAGGTCTTTCCACTCGATCCTCTGCATCTGCCATTGTCCACGGGAAATTTTAATGCGGATCGGCCCAGTGTCAGGGTTCATGGTGTTTTTGAAGACAGCCTGCCGGATGACTGGGGGCGGAGGCTGCTGCCATGGAATTAGGTCGCAGGGCAGGCATCGAAACGGCCGAGACCAGGCTTTTAGCATTAGGATCCAGAAAATGCCTGTTGGTGAAACGGTTCGATATCAACGACGCCGGAGGGCGCAATCACCTGATCAGCATGCAGTCGTTGCTCAAGGCCGAGGGATATTACTATGCCGGCTACAGGGACTTGGCAGAGGTCATCAGACATGTATCTGCTTTACCGGGGCGGGATCTTCACAAGCTTTACAGGCAAATGGTGTTTAATGTGATGATTGGCAACACCGTCTCCAATCTCGCGTCCCAGATCTCTAGGCGGTTCCAAGGACCCAGTTTATGTTTTCGATGATTTCGTTCAGTCTATTTCTTGAAAGAGAGCCGATTTTTTTAAACAACCGTTTCTTATCAATCACCATAACATGCGTTCCTCTTGCGAGGCTTTGTCTTGGAAGGTTCGCTTCGCCTTTTTTTAAAATGACATTCCCCGGAAGGATGGCGTGTCTGGTTTGTTTTGTAAGCGGAACAACCAACACGGTACCAAATTTACTTCGATTGATGGCGTCCCTTTGAACAACAATAACCGGTCTTTTATATGCTGGTTCGGACCCGTTTGATGGGGAGAGCCTGGCCCAAAACAGATCACCTTGACAGATTACCATTTTTCTTTCTCTTCTTGTATCGAGCTGCTTGAAAGCAAATCTTCGGCAAGTGTATTGTCAAGTGCCGAAGATCCCGAATGGGCGCATACTTCATTGTACATTTTGGTTACCTCTTCGTCTTCAAGGATATGTAGCCGTTTTTTCAATTCTTCAACGATAAAGCGGCTCCTCGACTTCCCCCTTTTTTTTGCCCATTTGTCTACTCGATCAAGAAAATGAGGGGGAACGGTGATGGTTATTTTTTGAGTGCCCATATTTATTCTCCTTTTATACCATATTAATAATCATACTAATAATATGATTTATTTGTGCGATTGTCAAAGGGAAAACGGAAAATCAGAGGATCGATAGATGGATCACAAAAGACGGAAATCTGAAATCAGCACCCGGAATCCAGAACCCAGTTTTGACTCGGCATTGTCCACTTTTTACTGGCGTTCTGGATACCCAATATCGCCAATGCATGTCTCTTCAGGCATACAGTTGATGGGCCATTTTAACTCATTGCAGATAGCTGCATTCAGCGATATCAATATACAGAGAACAGAAAAATAGATATATTTCATTTGCGTGACCTCTTGGTTCCTATTTGTCCAACGCTAATCCACAAACTCCGCAGTTAGCGCAATTTGGCTTTTATTAATGGGTGATCCCTCCCCCTGAAAAAGGCGATTGACATTATACCGATTATGGTATAATAATAGGTCATGCCTTGGATAGTAACTTCAAAAAAGACCGTTAAGAAACAGATTAAAAAACTGCCTATTGCCGTTAAAGAAAGTTTATTTGCACTTTTACTTGAAATAGAAAAACAAGGGCCTATGCGCGGAAACTGGCCGAATTACGGAAAACTTGCAAAGGATCGCCACCACTGCCATCTTAAAAAAGGGCATCCCACCTATGTTGCTGTGTGGGAAATTAAAGACAACCAAATTAAACTCGTAGAGGTTATCTATGTTGGAAGCCACGAAAAAGCTCCGTACTAAGAGCATCCGTGAGATTCGGTATATCGGTCCTGCGGAAAAAATCGAAAAATTAGACCGATCGGCAAAATTGTTAGGCCTGGTGGAAGTTACGGATACCATGCCGTGGCGTGAGCTTTTTCCCGAATTTAGCGATCATTCTTCCGTGAGCATCGCGCTTAAAGGGGCCAGAAAAAAGGAGGGGATTACTCAAAAAGAGCTTTCCCGCCTTTCTGGGATTCCCCAGGGTCATATCTCGGAGATGGAAAACGGGAAAAGGGCTATAGGGAAGGAAATTGCGAAAAAACTCGGAAAGACGCTTAAGATTAATTATAAGGTATTTCTTTGAAAAAACTGGGGCCGAGAAACTTTCTGAATTCCCGGACAAAGGCCCGGCCGTAATTTTCCCTGACATTTTCGGGAATATAATTTTTCTGCGCCAATCGCTCCAGGAGCATCCGGGAAAGGGCGACATCCGTCTGATTCACATGGTCCCTGGCCATCTCTTCGAAGGTGCTCTTAAGGCCCACAATACCAAACATGTGCTTGCCGATCTTTATCCGGTTTACCTCTGGTGTGGTCTCCATCTTTACCTTTTTCTTATTTTCTTAAATGGTAAGACAGCCCCGGCAAATAAGCAAATATTTATGGTAATCTGCCGAGGCTCTTAGATCCAGGCTGGCGGTCAAGTTGGTAAATGAACTTGGAATTTCTCTGACGGAAACGGCGCGTCAACTGGGCGTATCCATTTCCGCTATCTCAAAGCTCATGCGGAAGTATGAGGACAATAAGTGTAATTAGGCAACTACGTCCCCAACTCCCCAACTCCCACGTCCCCAACTCCCAGGAACATGCGAAAAAATGAGGACAATAGGTATATTTAGGCAACAACGTCCTCAATCTCCCACGTCCCCAATCTTTTCAGAGGTTCTTGCCAATTGTTTAAAATAATATTATAAGACGTGCATGATATAGCAGGTAACAATATTTAACAATATGATTATTTTATACTGATAATTCTTTAGAAGGAAAGCTTAAATGAAAAAAAGCATAATAAAAAGCACTGGCATGTTTGTGCCGCCAAATCTTATAACCAATCATGATCTTGAAAAAATATTGGATACTTCTGATGAATGGATAAGACAGAGAACCGGAATTGAGCAAAGATACTGGATTGACCAGGAAGGTGCAACCGGCTCCGCAGATTTAGGATTTGAAGCTTCCAGAAAAGCACTGAAAAAAGCTGGTTGGGAGCCGGAAGATCTTGATTTTATCATATTTGCAACATTAAGCCCTGATATTTTTTTTCCTGGATCGGGGTGTCTTCTCCAGGCAAAACTCGGGCTTGATTCTACACCTGCTTTGGATATAAGGCAGCAGTGTACAGGATTTTTGTATGGACTTGCCACAGCAGACGCATATATTAAAGCAGGGCTTGCCAGTAAAATTCTCTTTGTAGGAGGAGAGGTTCACTCTTCTGGTCTTGATAAATCAACGAGAGGAAGAGATGTTACCGCCATATTTGGAGATGGAGCAGGAGCTTTATGTATTGAAGGGGTTGAAACAAGTGTTAATGCAGGTGTGCTTGCGTCATCGCTGCATGCCGATGGCAATCTGGCTGATGCATTAATGACTGAACTTCCAGCCTCCAGATTGCCTATGCGATTCCCAGCAGGTGTATCTTTAGATGATCCCCGGTATTTTCCTGTCATGGATGGACCTGCCATATTTAAAAAAGCCGTAAGAATGCTGCCAAA
>JAOZUU010000231.1:0-1480 GCA_029938515.1 Desulfobacterales bacterium
TTAAATGCAGGTCCCGGGGAGTTGAATTATTCGGTCCGCGACCAGCTGTACATCATCGCTATTGTTGATCACGATCCCCAAAGGAAGGTTGTTTTTATAGACAAAGTTTTTCAATGTTTGTATCTGACGTTGTTTAATCGCACTTCCGAACTTTATTTCGATAGGCAGCGTCCCAAACGGACCTTCAAGAATCATATCTATCTCAGCGCCATTTCTTGTCCGAAAATAATAATGATTCCAGTTTACAATTTCGGTTGCTTGAATTCCTTTAATTATTTCCTCGGAAATAAAGGCCTCAAATGCGGCACCTACATTGGGATAGTTCAGGAGCTGTTTCCTTTTGGTAATGCCCTGGATGAAATTGGCCAGTCCGCTGTCCCGAATGTTGCCTTTCGGCATTTTCACAACTGACTTGCTTGTGCTTTTTTCATAACTTGGTGTATTCCTCCAGATATAACTGCCTTCGGCAATTTGCAAATAATCCCGGATCGCCTTTTCGGAAATATCCAGAGACCGTCCGACCTGTGAACGATTTATAATCGTTCCGCTAAGCGCAGAAAGCATGGAAACAAAACGTTGGTATTTGACAAGATCCAGCCTTGGGAAAAGTGTCCTGATATCTCTTTGAATATAGGTTTGTAAGTAGTTTTCCATCCAGATATCATAGAACCGGTTGTCTTTTTCCAATACGGGTTCAGGGTATCCCCCTTTTAAAAAGGTCTGCATCAATTGATCATGAGATATCTCAGGCCCAAGACTTTTTAAGAAATCTATCGTGGTATTATTTAAATCTTTAGTAAAAATTTTATAAAAATCGGGTAACCCTAACGCGAATTTTTCATTGGCCTTAAATGTCCCCAGCTCAACCAGTCCCACACGGCCCGCCAGGCTCTCCGAGACATTTTTTATCAAATCAAGAGAACTGGAACCGGTTAATAAAAATCGGTTCTTATGTTTTCTGTCCCGATCAATAACACTACGCAATTCTTGAAACAGGACAGGATATCTTTGGGCCTCATCAATGATTACCGAATGCGAGTATTCTTTTATATAGAAATCAAAATCCCTGGTAACAAAATCAAAATCCCTGCTACGCTCAAGGTCAAAATAATGCCAGTTTGGCCTTAACATTTTAGCAAGGGTGGTTTTTCCGCATTGTCGAACACCAAGGATGATTACGACCGGAAAAAAGATGAGCAGCTCGTTGATTTTTTTCTCTAGATTACGTTTTTTATCATTCATATTCGTTCAATACACACGAAATCTACTGATGTCAAGGCTATTATAAGCTATTATGATTCCCATTGATTTTCATTAAACCGCCCCATCAATTATGGCCTAATTTAAAGTTGCAATATATTTGAAATAGCAGATACCAGGTTCCGGATACCGTTGGTCAGATGCCGGATACTGAGAAGATAGAGGGGGTGACGGTAATGCGGACGGGGAGACTGGGCGATTTGGGGATGGGGAGACTGGG
>JAOZUU010000231.1:1580-5299 GCA_029938515.1 Desulfobacterales bacterium
CGGCTATAATCAGGTTCTAAATATCCACATTCAACGGCGAACTGAATCCAGACCTGAGTTTCAGCGGCTTCGGCTTCGCAATCGCTGAGTTTCGCCAGAAAAGCGGCTTTATACCTCCGTTTACGCCATGCTTCTGCCAAGTTGGCGCAGACAGAACGGGATGATCGCCTCATCTGGTCTGTAAGTGAATATCTTTCTTCGACAGGAAAACCTTTTGATAGCATAAATATTTTCATGGCTGTCTTAAAGGCCAATTGATAAACGTTCAGATTTTCATGCGTCTTGATCTTAGCCGTCATCTCTGAATTCTCCTATTCTATCACTCACCCCATCTCCCCGTCTCACTCGTCTCCCCATCTCCCAGTCGCCCATTCTCCCCGTCATCCCTGTCACCCAGTCACCCCACCTTCCTATCGCCCCATCACCCCATCTCCCAGTCGCCCCGTCACCCCTGTCTCCCAATCCGCCCTACCTTCTCCCCATCCCCTCGTCGCCCAGTCTCCCCGTCTCAGTCGTCTCCCAGTCTCCCAGTCTCAGTCGTCACCCCGTCTCAGTTATCATCCCTTGACCATTCCCAGCTCCTGCGCCTTGGCCACAGCTTCCCGTCGGTTGTGGACATTGAGCTTACCGTAGATGTTGATCGTATGTCGTTTGACGGTCTCCGGGGAAATAAAAAGCTTAGCGGCAATTTCCTTGTTGCGCAGCCGCTGCTCCAGGAGGGTCAGAATCTCGAGCTCACGGTTCGTCAGGGGCTCAATCAAGGGCTGGGGATGAAGCGAGGGGGAGACGGGGGGACGGGGGGGCAGGATATCTTGGCCGGATGCATCCGGAACCACGACCTGTTCCTCATTCCTGAAGGCGGCCAGGAGCTGCCCGACATATCTTACGGCAACTCTTTGATTTGCCAGACGGTTCAAAAGATCAGCCATTTTCGGGCCCAGCTCCATGAAGAGACGGATAAAACCGCCAGGCTCGGCCAGGGTGATCGCATGTGCCAGCTTTTCCAGCGCCGCCGATTCCTCGCCCCGGGCATCATGGAGCAGGGCCTGCAAGAGGAGCACATCCATCAGAAAGCGTCTGCTGTGGATGGATGCATAGAAATCTTGTAATCGGGATAACAGGTCAGCGGCTTGCCGTAGACTTTCCGTAGTGTTCTGAGCCAGGAGCACCTTGCAAAATAGCGGTTGTGGCAAATAGAATCGATGAGTCGCACGCAATGGCTCAGGGTGGAACTCACTCGCCCAGCGGCCGGATTCAGCTAAGTTTCCTTGCCGAAGGGCAAGTTCCGCTTGAAATGCATGGCCTAATTGCAACACGGATGGGTTATTTGTTTCCAAAGCGTATTTGACAACCATTTCAGCTGTGTTGTTGGCTTCGGCCGGTCGCCCCTGGGCTTGATAAGTCAGGGCCAGGGCGAAGGCACTATGGGCAAAGTTGAATATGCTTACTCTATTGGCGGCCATAACGATTGGAGCTAATTCTTTCTCCGCTAAGGCGAGTTCGTTGCGACAATAATGACTGATGCCTACAAAATATCTTGCAATACCATATACTTCGGGCAAATCAAACTCATGGCCGAGATGCAGCATCTGTTGGCCTACTTGTTTCAAAGCGGTCAGGTCAGCCTCCAGCCAGTGTATAAAACCAAGCGTTATCAGCAAGCGGCCATGGAAGGTGGTATTGAGGTGCTCTTTCTCGTTGAGCGCTTCGAACACCGAAGAATACGCTTTATTGAGACGGCCTGTTGCCTGATAAGACAGAGCTATCATCATTACGGCCATGCCTCGCTGACTGGTTCGATGACGGGGAACTCTTTGTATAGCCTGCTGTGACTGGTCGAGGGCTTTTAGCACATCAAATGGTGCCCCCAGATAGTATTGGATAGCGCGCAAAGTGTTGCATTCACCCTTTAGTTCTTCAGTTATCGTTGATTCCGGATCCAATACGGCCAGTCGGGGCTCAACCCGATCCAGCCTCTTTATCATCTCCCCCACCTGCATCTGATGCCATTGCATCCAGGCATCCAATAGGATCAGCTCGGGAACGCTCGCAATGGCATTGTAAGGAACCAGCTTCATCATGCGGCGCAGTGGGTGCCAGCGTTCTTGGTTCATGAGGTCGTGTCGATGTTGAGTTATCAGACGGATTGCAGCTTCGGTATCGTTGCCTTTAAGGGTATAGTCGAGTGCTTCTTCTATCAGTCCGTTTTCACCAAACCAGGCGCCGGCCTTTCTGTGGAGTGCGGCGATGTCGTCGGGGCTGAACCGGCGTTTCAACCGCCGTTGCAAGAGCTGTTGAAACAGATGGTGGTAACGGAACCAACGGTGCTGATTATCTATGGGGATCACAAACAGGTTGGACCGTTGCAGCCAGTCCAAAAATTCCTGTCCTGGAATTTCACACGCCTGCGATTCCGTGTCGAGCACGCAAACCGCCTGGCAAAGTGGGGCGCAAAAACGCTCTAATATGGCAGTCGTGAGCAGATATTCCTGGATAGCCGACGGTTGTTGTGAAAGGACCTCCGCAACAATATAGTCCATCACGTAACGGTTGTTTTCCGGCAACTGGGCCAGAATGCGGTCCATATCCGACCGATGACGCAGGGAAAGGGCTGCCAGGCGCAGGCCGGTCACCCAGCCTTCGGTCTTTTCTTCCAGGACGGCAGCAATCGTATCGTCCACCGGCCTTCCTGTCACCTGCTGGAGGAATGCGGCGCTTTCCGCTACTGAAAAACGCAATTCCTGGACACGGATCTCCGTCATCCGGCTCCGGGCGCGAAGCGTTGCAAGCGGCAGAGGCGGATCACGCCGGGTGGCCAGAACAAGGTGCATGGGGCCGGGGGGATGTTTCAGCAGTTCGGAAAGCAGTTCATGCACCGCATTTTGCCGAATAAAGTGATAATCATCCAGCACCAGGATAAACGTTTTTTCAACCTGATCAAGTTCGTTGATCAGGCCGCTGGCCAATACCGACACGGGAGGCACTTCAGCGACGTTGAGCATGGCCCGGGTTTCGCGACAGGCATCGGGAAAAAGGGTCTGAACAGCAGCCACAAAATAGGAGAGGAAGATATGCAGATCGTTGTCATTTTCATCCAGAGATACCCAGGCGCAGGGGATGTCAATCGACTCCACCCAACAACTGACAAGGGTACTTTTGCCATAACCGGCCGGCGCTGAAACCAACGTCAACGGCCGGTAAATATGCTCGTTCAATCGATCCAGCAGATGTGCGCGATGCACATGATCACCGGCTACCGGCGGCCGGTGCAGTTTGGTGCGTATGATGGGTAATGGGGTTGTTTCTCCAGCCATTTTCCAATTCCTGCATTTGAAAAGTCTGAAAATGCACTATTAAAACCGTTTCTGGCCCGGTCCTTTGATCTGAAAGCGCCTGGTTCTACCGCTCTCTTCCTTCTCGATAAACCAAAGGGGAATGCTATCGAAAATATCAAATTGACGGTACCGTGAACATCTGATAATTAAATTTCGATTATTACTAACCCGCGCATATGTTTTATGATGCTTTATAATTCGAGTCTTTTAAGAATACAAGTGATTCTCCCTGAATGCAGACGCTAATCTGGATCATCGTATTTGTTGCCAGCCTGGCCGTGCTTGTAAAAGCATCCGATCTTTTTGTCGGCGCGGCTGAAAAAATCGGACAATCCTTCGGCATGCCCCATTTCATCATCGGCGTCGTGATCGTCGGGGTGGGAA
>JAOZUU010000232.1 GCA_029938515.1 Desulfobacterales bacterium
CAGCATCTGATGAAGCAGTCCGAGTTTCTTTTCATAATTTGGGGCATCCAACTTGATCCGCTGGGTCATAAAATACTGGGTTACGATGTCCTGAAGTTTATCGGCATGGTGTTCTTTATTCATTATCCAGCGAACTAGGTGATTGGAATGATGATCCTTTTCCTTTTCGAGTTTCGTGATCTGAAACATGGATTTCTCAATGGTCGTGATATGTTCCTTTATCAAGTTAATGCGCATTTGATCGTCATAGATCCCGCAAGGAATCTCGCAATGAGCAGATGCGTTCACGGCCACAGCAAAAATAAAAGCGAAAACAATCAGAATTTGAAGGGATCTTTTTTTCATAACATCCTCCTTTACACGAACGCTGTTGATAGTTTGAAAGATCCACAAAAAGATAAGGCTTTATGGGCTGAAAGCAAGGCACAGAATCCGTTTTGAAGTTGCTATCGCTTTCAACTTGGCGGGTTTTTTTAATTTGGAAGATATGAAAAAGGTCTCTTCACTAGGCTAAAATGATTCTTGAAATGACACTTTTTATAAAACAGTTGAATATGAACCAATAATGCCGATAACAACTACTGCAAAGGTCATCCAGGTGGTTTTATGTGATTTCTGTTCCTGAAATGCGATATCCGATTTCTGTTCCTCAAATGGAAAATCAATGGATACTCCATCGGGTAGATTATCTTCCGTATAGGCCCAACCATATTTTACCGAAAAATTAATAAAAGATTCCCATCCACCCATGGCTACTACCATTGAAAGGATTTTTTGCGGCTTTGATTGGCTCTTATATGCCTGAAATGGCATTTCTAATAATGCATGTTCAATATCATTCACGCGATATTCAGCATAAAAACGTGCCATAATCCTATCAAATTGATCCCAATCAATATCATTGAATGCTATAAACAGGCTGTCACATGAACAATAAGTTTTAGAATCTTTCGTTTCTTCGGTACCGTACATAAAATGGGTTAGGCCGGTTCGTGGTTCCGTATTCCAAACTATTCCGCTTTTATGGAACGACTCCGCCAATGGCCATTTGCCATCTCCGATACCCTCATAACCTTGCTCTTTTAAATCACGGTCAATTTGGTCTTGTTTTGCTTCGTAAGTTGTCATTGCAATCTCTCACTTGCTGGGTGGAGGAGGCTTCTTGCGGAGCCTCTGGAATATTAGTCATTGGGACGTATTACGATAATATAAGCAAAAAACATACCATCATGTTTTATTTTTATAACCCGAAACTCCGCTATCGAAATGTTTAAGGCTAAGCACAATATATTGTGCACTGAATCAAAATTCATACAATAAGGTGTGCTTAAAAGTTCTAAGTTAATGAATGGTAATGCAAGGTGCCACAATGCAGGGAAGAAAATTGGTGCTTAAATTGGCTTAAATTTCTTAAAAAATAGGTAAAAATTTACCAAATATACATTATTCATGTCCAAAAAGGGAGCAAGATTGTGGGTTTTATCCTTTCCACTGCCCCTATGGTTTGCGCAAAAATAAATTTACAATTTTAGACGTTGGGCGCCCGTCTGGCAAGGCGCGAATGTGCAGGAATATACGTATATTCCGAATTTTCGCAACACCGCCAGACGGGATACATCGGCTTTTTTGACAACGATAGTTGGGATGCATCGGCGGATAAAAATGTGAAGTTATTTTTTCGCGCGCCCTGAGGATTCGCCACCGATAATCACAAAAAGGTGGAGTTCCCTGGGGCCATGGGCGCCATGAACCATGACCGCTTCGATATCGGCGGTTTTGCTGGGCCCGGAAATGAAGGTTAAACAGTTGGTGATTCCCTGTCTGTCATAATCAGGATCGTGCTTCAACAGGGTGTAAAGTTCCTTTAAGTCGGCTATAATCTGATCGATTTTAATAACGGCGATATGAATGGTGGGTACCAGGGAGACGGTGCGGGCTAGCCTCGGTTGGGTTTTCATCACCAGGGTGGCGGAATCGGCCACACAATAGTCCGCCGAGGTGACACCGATAAAAGCGTCGATGATCTGTTTTCGTATCCGGTTGCGGCCGTCGGTTTCCGTTTCGGGATCCGCAAAGTCGGTTTCGTGGACAGCAACATCCTGAGGGGCCAGGGCATCCGCTAACTTCAATCGGTCGATCAGTGGATGCTTCCAGACGGCGACTTGCTTAGCATGTCCCCATTCAGGTTCATTTTCCTGAACGAGCCCGGCAATGGCCGCTGCCACCGCGTAAACATCCTTTTTGGCGATTACGTTTAAATTGATCGGTTTTCCTGCCTCAATCAGTTGATGTAGAAGTTCCTGTCGCTGTTCAACGCTTCGGTTCTCAATCCGCTTCAACACGCTTTGAACTGCTTCCTTGGGTGGGTTGGGAAATAAATGCCGGTACTGCCTGTTATCTTTGGCAGGTACTTTTAGAGCGCGTTTTACTCTGCTGATGAAGTTATTTTCATTATCTGTAGTCATCATCTGTATTTTTTTTGCCACAATTCGTTAAAACTTTTTGCAGCGAGCGGTTTTAAATCCCGGCTTTGGGTCCAGCCATTAAACGGAGGCGGCAGATGACGGATCATGCCGTTTTTAATCGGCAGCAGTTTTTGCCCCAGGCGGGCTATCTTCAGCGACCGGTCGTAGTATTCGCGACTCGAAATGATTTTGGACCAGGTTGTCATCATCCCCTTTTCCATCCGGCCGGCAGGTGTCACGCCCCAAGCGGGGTCGCCCTCGGCCAGCTTCGCCCGCAGTGCCAGGATCATCCTGGGAAGGTCGATATCGACCGGACACGCTTCCCGGCAGGCGCCACAGAGGGTTTCTCCCTGGCAGAGGTCCCTGGCCCGATTGATTCCGGTCAAAAGGGGCGTGATGACGGTGCCGATTGGCCCGGAATAGGCAAAGCCGTAGGCATGGCCACCGATCTTGGCGTAGACCGGACAGACATTCAGACAGGCGGCACAACGGATACAACCGAGAATTTCCCGAAATTCAGGGTCGGCCAGAATCCGGGTACGTCCGTTATCCAGAATGACCAGGTGAAATTCATCCGGCCCATCGGCCTGGCCAGGACGTCTCGGTCCGCCGATATAACTGACATAGGTGGCCATGTTTTGAGCAGCGGCGCCCCGGGCGAGAAGCCTGAAGAGAATATCATGATCCATGAGCCTGGCAGTTACCCGTTCCATGCCCATGACGGCTATGTGAACCCTGGGCAGGGTCGAGGCCATGCGGATATTGCCCTCATTGGAAACAGTGGTGATATGTCCGGTTTCGGCGCAGGCCAGGTTACAGCCGGAGATGCCCATATCGGCCGACAGGAATTTTTCCCGCAGGGCCTTGCGGGCAGCCTGGGTTAGGGTCGGAGGATCGTCGGTGAACGGAATGCCCAGTTTACGGGCGAATAATTCGCCGATTTCTTTTCTGGTTTTATGAATCGCCGGAGCGATGATATGGGAAGGGTGTTCATCGGCCAGTTGAATGATGTATTCACCCAGATCGGCTTCAACCGTTTCGATTCCTGCCTTTTCAAAGGATTCATTCAGGCCGATCTCCTCGGTCACCATCGATTTGCCTTTTACCACTCGCTTGACTTGATGTCGCCTGGCAACTTTCAGACAATATTCTACCGCGTCTTCACCGGTATCCGCAAAGAAAACCTGGCCGCCGTTTTTACAAATCCTGTCCGCCAGAGTTTCAAGGAGGATATCGAGATGATCGATGGCCTGCATCCGCATCTTATGGGCTTCATATCGAAGTCCGGGCCCCTCGGGAAGGGCCCGGTAGGCGGCGGCCGCGCCTTTACCAAGGCGCTCCTGAAGACCGGCCAGGGCCGCATGGAGGACCTTATTTTTCAGGGCCTTTCGGGCCTCCTGCCGGTAGTACTCGGTTTTTATCTCAGCCATTGCCGCCTTCTTCGCTTTTTTTTCCCACTCGTGGGATGGGAGAAAAACCCTCGCCTTTACCTGCCTGCACCGAAGCTTCGGCAGGTAGGGGCGAAAACTTTAGTTTGATTGTTGACGTCCCCAAAGGATTCGAGGATTCCAGGGGGCAAGGGTTCAAGGAAAGGCTTGTCGGGTTCTGTCACTTGACCCCTTGGGCCCTTGAACCCCAAGCCTTCGGCTTTAGCCGAAGGTTGTCGACTTGCTAACAACTGGGCGATATGTAACACTTCAATGGGTTGTCGCCGGCGATTCAACATCCCTGAAATATTCATCAGACAGCCCATGTCACCGCCAACAACAGTCCCAGCGCCTAATGTGATAATACTCTTAATTTTATCTTCGAGCATGGCGGTCGATATTTCCGGGTACTTGACTGCAAAACTGCCACCAAACCCGCAGCATCGGCCGGATTCATCCATCTCCACCAGCCGGCACCCGTGAACCTTTTCGATCAGGCGACGGGGTTGTTCGCTTATCTCCAATCCGTATCGTAAGTGGCACGAATCGTGGTAAGTGATCCGACCGTTAAATTCAGCGCCCAGATCCGTAACTTGCAGGATATCGACCAGGTATTCGGTTAGTTCAAAGGTTTTGGCACCGATTTTTTCGGCCCGTTTCAGGTAGCTGTTTTCATTTCTGAACAGCTCAAGATAGTGATGCCGGACCATATGAACGCATGACCCGGACGGACAGACAATGGTTTCGGCGTTTTCGAAAATGTCGATAAAGCGGGTAGCGGCGATAAGGGCCTCGTTGCGGTAACCCGAGTTATAGGCAGGTTGCCCGCAGCAGGTTTGATCTGACGGGTAGGAGAGGGAAATACCCATACGTTGAAAGATCCGTACTACTGCCTCGCCCACCTCCGGGAAAAAAGTGTCCACCAGACAGGGGATAAAGAGGGTGATTGGTTTTGGAGCGGTCATGATGGGAATATTTTCCCCGGATTCAGAATGCCGTTGGGGTCGAACAATGCTTTGATCCGTTTCATCCATTCAAGGCTTTTCCCGTGCTCGGTCTTCATGAACGATCGCTTGCCGATACCGACCCCGTGCTCTCCGGTGGCCGTGCCGTCCAGCTCCAGGGCTTTCAGCACCAGCTGATCGGTCAGCGTATCGACCTGTGCCCACTGCTTTGAATCGTCTTTCTTCCCGACGACATTGATATGAATATTTCCGTCGCCGGCGTGGCTGAAGATATAACCGGAAAGCCCCGAAGCAGTTAATGCCTGGCGCGATTCAGCGATCATTTCCGGGTAGGCCGCGATGGGCACCGCCATGTCCATGATCCGGATGCGGCCATCCGGGTGATTCCGGACGATCATCTCGCCCAA
>JAOZUU010000233.1 GCA_029938515.1 Desulfobacterales bacterium
AACTCATTAAAAGGATGGATGGAATGTCAAAAAAGAAACACGTGATCTCCATGCTGGTGGATAATGAACCGGGGGTGCTTTCCCGGGTGGCGGGTCTTTTTTCGGGGCGCGGGTATAATATCGAAAGCCTGTGCGTGGCGGAAACCATTGATCCGGAAGTGTCGCGCATTACCCTGGTTACCCGGGCCGACGATGCTATTTTGGAACAAATCGAAAAACAGCTGAATAAACTCATCAATGTCATCAAACTGAGAGAACTCTCCGGTCCGGAATCGGTTCAGCGGGAAATGGCCCTGATCTGTGTGCGGGCCACAGCCGATCACCGCGCCGAGATTCTGCGAATCGTCGACATTTTCCGCTGCAAGGTCGTGGATGTGGGCATGGAGCACTATATTATTGAAGTCACCGGCGATGAAGGAAAACTGAGGGCGCTCATCAACCTGTTAAAACCGATGGGGATTGAAAAGATTGCCCGCACCGGGGTGATTGCCTTAAAACGAGAACCGACCTAACCGAAGACTGGAGTAAAAGAGACCTCTGTATTCCGATAACCCTAACCTGGATAAACCGGAACGGATAGCCACAAAGACACCACGACACAAACAATAACTATTTATTATAATTAAATTTCGCGTCTTAGTGTCTTGGTGGCGAAAATACTTTGTTAGATAAATACTTCGTAAGCATGATAGAATTTAAATAAATCAGGTGTTTCTAATTTCGAAAAGGAGAAAATCATGGCAAAGATCGATTTTGGCGGCAGTGTTGAAGACGTTACTACCCGGGAAGAGTTTCCTTTGGAAAAGGCGAGAGAGATCCTTAAAAACGAAACCGTGGCCGTGCTCGGCTACGGCGTGCAAGGACCGGGTCAGGCTCTGAACATGCGTGACAACGGCATCAAGGTCATTATCGGGCAACGGGAAGGCGGACCCTCCTGGGACAAGGCCGTGGCCGATGGATTTGTTCCAGGCCAAACCCTGTTTCCCATCGATGAGGCCGCCCGTCGCGGGACGATAATCCAGTTTTTATTATCCGATGCCGGGCAGGTCGTCACCTGGCCGGACGTGAAGAAATGCTTGAACGAGGGCGATGCACTCTATTTTTCCCATGGATTCTCTGTGGTGTATAAAGATCAGACGAATATCGTACCGCCGGAAAACGTGGATGTCATCCTGGTGGCCCCCAAGGGATCGGGCCGAACGGTGCGAACCAATTTTTTAGACGGCAGCGGGATTAATTCCAGCTATGCCGTTCATCAGGATGCCACCGGCCGGGCACTGGAAAGAACCCTGGCATTGGGCATCGCCATCGGATCCGGATACCTCTTTGCCACGACTTTTCAAAATGAAGTCTACAGCGATTTGACCGGAGAACGGGGTGTCTTGATCGGCTGTCTGGCCGGCGTCATGGAGGCCCAGTACAACCTGCTGCGTAAACATGGTCACAGTCCCAGCGAAGCGTTCAACGAAACCGTGGAAGAACTGACGCAAAGTCTGATTCGACTGGTGGGGGAAAACGGGATGGACTGGATGATGGCCAATTGCAGCACCACCGCCCAGCGGGGCGCCCTGGACTGGGCGCCGAAATTCAGAGACGCCGTTAAACCGGTCTTCGATGAGCTTTATGAAAAAGTGATTTCCGGTGCGGAGACCCGGCGGGTGCTTGATAAAAACAGCGCGCCCGACTACCGGCAACAACTGCAAAAAGAGCTGGAGGCCATCCACAACTCGGAAATGTGGCAGGCCGGCAAGGCCGTGCGGACCTTACGACCTGAGAACCAGACAATGTAACCAGTAGGTTAATCGGTTTATTGTTCCCTGTTTAAAGGTTAAAGGGCAACCACGGGGGGTTGCCCCTACGGATGATATCCAGGCCTAATCGTTCCAATTTCGACATGTTACAACCTTTGAACCCGGAACCCTGAACCAAGAACCTCTCAATTTAGGTTAAAGAAAAAAGATAAAAAAGGTGAAAAACATGGGCCCGATAGTCTTATACGATACCACCTTAAGGGACGGCACCCAGGGTGAAAACGTCAATTTTAGTGCCGAGGAAAAGCTGGCGATCGCCCATCGCCTTGATGACCTGGGTATCCATTACATCGAAGGGGGATGGCCCGGTTCGAACCCCAGGGATATGCGGTTTTTTGAACTGGCCAAAAGAGAAACATTTAATACGGCAAAAATAACCGCTTTCGGGGCCACACGCAAACCGGGCATCTCACCGGAAACGGATCAGAATATTCAAACCCTGATCGATGCCGACACGCCGGTGATAACCCTTTTCGGCAAGACCTGGGACCTTCATGTTCAAAAGGTAATGGACAATACGTTGGACGAAAACCTGGCCATGATCATTGAATCCGTGGCATTCCTGAAGGAACATGGACGCGAGGTTATCTACGATGCCGAACATTTCTTCGATGGATACAAGGACAACGCCGATTATGCGATGCAGACACTCTTTGCGGCCATCGACGGCGGCAGTGACACCGTGGTGCTTTGCGACACCAACGGCGGCAACCTTCCCTTTGAAATTGAAGCCATCATGGCGACGGTTAAGCAGCGGCTGGCTGAAAAATACCCGCCGCCAAACGGCGCATCGAATATAAACATCGGCATCCATACCCACAACGATTCCGGAGTCGCCGTGGCCAATTCCCTGGTAGCGGTCAACCAGGGCGCCATGATGGTCCAGGGAACCATCAACGGGTACGGTGAACGCTGCGGCAATGCCGACCTGACTGCGATTATACCGATCCTCTGCCTGAAAATGAACCGGCCGTGTATTCCCATAAACAACTTGACCATGCTCAAAAAGCTGTCACGCTTCATCAGTGAAACGGCCAACCTGGTTCCCGCCAACGACCGGCCGTTTATCGGCAAAAGCGCCTTTGCACATAAAGGCGGTATTCATGTCAGTGCCGTGATCAGGGAACCCCGGGCTTACGAACACATTTCCCCGGAACTTGTGGGCAACCGCCGCCGGGTGTTGATTTCAGACCTTTCCGGTAAAAGCAATGTCGAATACAAAGCCGAGGAAATGGGCGTCAAACTGGGCGGCAACGGGTATAACAGCCGGGAAATCGTTTCCAAAATCAAGGACCTGGAAGAACAGGGTTATCAGTTTGATGTGGCCGATGGATCATTTAAAATCCTGGTGGAAAAGCTGACCAAACAATACCAGCCGTTGTTTGCACTGGAATCTTTCCGGGTCACCATGGAGAAAGACAAGGATCAATCCTGCTCCGCCCATGCCACTATTAAGATATCGGTGGACGGAAACAAGGAAATTACCGCCGCCGAGGGCATGGGGCCTGTCAGCGCCCTGGATAATGCCCTTCGAAAGGCCCTAAACCAATTTTATCCGGGCCTTGACCATATGCGTCTGGTCGACTTCAGGGTCCGGGTCATCGACGGCCGCGAAGGGACTGCCGCCAAGGTTCGGGTCTTTATTCAATCCCGTGACCAGGATGAAGTCTGGAGCACCGTCGGGGTTTCTCACGATATCATTGAAGCCAGCTGGCAGGCTTTGGAAGACAGCTTTCAACACAAATTATCTAAAAAACAGGTATGAGAAGTTATTAATCAGAGGAGCTTGGAATGAAAAGGAGAAGAAACGCCGCGGGAACTAATTCTTTGAATATCCCGCGGCCCATGCTTGGCCCGCACGTTCTTTTCAGAAATGCGAAATGATTTTGAGATCATTCACGGATGAGGAATGAAAGGAGCATTGCGACATGGAAAAAGTAATTATTTTCGATACGACCTTAAGAGACGGCGAGCAGTCACCCGGGGCCAGTATGAATGCGGCCGAAAAACTGCGGCTGGCCACCCAGTTGGAAAAATTGGGAGTGGATGTACTGGAAGCGGGCTTTCCGGCGGCATCGGAAGGTGATTTTAACGCCGTATCCCAAATCGCCCGGAAAATGAAACGCATGCGGGTGGCCGGCCTGGCCCGGGCCGGAAAGGATGATATCGACCGGGCCTGGGGGGCCATAAAACATGCAAAATTTCCCCGGATTCATACCTTTATCGCCACCTCCGACATTCACCTCGAATATAAACTGAAGATGTCCCGGGAGGAAGTGCTTAAAGCCGCGACCGAAGCGGTAACATATGCCAAGACGTTAACGGATGATGTGGAATTTTCCGCCGAAGACGGTTCCCGCAGCGACCGGGATTTTTTGTGCAAGGCATTCGAGGCGGCCATTTCCGCCGGCGCCACCACAGTCAACCTGCCGGATACCGTCGGGTATGCCATCCCCGGGGAGTTCGCCGATTTGGTCGAATACATCCGGGATCATACCCCCAATATCGATCAGGCCGTGTTGAGCGTCCATTGTCATAACGACCTGGGCCTGGCCACGGCCAACACCCTGGCGGCTATCAACGCCGGCGCACGGCAGGCCGAAGTCACCATCAACGGCATTGGGGAGCGGGCCGGGAACACATCGCTCGAAGAGGTCGTCATGACTCTGAACACCCGGCCCAATTTTCTGCCGTTTGAGACCGGCATCAACACCGCGCTGATCCATCCCAGCAGCCGGCTGGTCACCATGATCACGGGCATGATTGTCCAACCCAACAAGGCCATCGTCGGAGCCAACGCCTTTGCCCACGAAGCGGGAATCCACCAGGATGGCATGCTTAAAAACCCCATGACCTACGAAATTATGAGGCCGGAAACCATCGGTTTGAATCGCAGTGAGCTGGTGCTGGGCAAACATTCCGGGCGGCATGCCCTGCGGGAACGCTTAAGTGCGCTGGGCTACGAACTGGCCGATGACGAGCTGAATATCGTCTTCAAGGCATTCAAGGATCTGGCGGACAAGAAAAAACATGTCGTGGACGATGATCTCGAAGCCATCGTGGCCGAGGGCGTACTGCGAACGGCGGATGTGTTCAAGCTGGAATACCTTCATATTGTCAGCGGCACCACCGTCATGCCCATGGCCAGCGTTCGCTTGTCCATCAACGGTCGCTCCGTCAAGGACGCCGGTTACGGCAACGGTCCTATTGATGCGGCCTATAACACCATCGCCAAGCTGACCGATACGGAATCGGAGCTGCTCCGCTTTACCGTCAGCGCCCTGACCGGCGGCACCGATGCCCAGGGTGAAGTCACCGTCCGTTTAAAAGAAAACGGGCTGATAGCACTGGGCAAGGGCTCGGACCCCGACATCATCAACGCCAGTGCCAAGGCGTATATTAACGGACTCAATCGACTGGAATATCTGAAGACCAACCCGGTGAAACGGGC
>JAOZUU010000234.1 GCA_029938515.1 Desulfobacterales bacterium
CGCATTGTTTCCATGGATAAACGGATGGATTATATTCTTGAAATGTACTGCCAAAAACCCGATTATCGCCGCCGCGGCCAACGACTCTGGGATGTCTCCCGGGAAATGGAAAAACGGATCTTTCAGCACATGTCCTTTCTGCCCGAAGAACTCGAACGGCAGATTGCGGCGACACTGAGTCAGAATCAATAAGAACTGAGGGTGTCTACAACAAAAAAATAAGGCGCCAGTACAAATATAAACCAGAAAAATGAAATGAGTGTATTGATCGCATCACAGACGGTGTTGTTGGTTACGGGCCAAAAATATTTGTCATGGAATTTAAGGAAGGGGTAATCTTTGTTTTTTACAGAGGTCCGGAACAACACATCAAAGAAATAAAACATCTGCCAGGAGTTTTGGCGGATATAGCGTCCGATGTAAAACCAGGCGCGGATGCTTCCCGAAAATCCCAGATCATACACAAACATTTTGATGGCCGCTCCAAAATAGGGTTTTAACAGCAGGTGCCCGGTTTCACCCTGGCTGGCGTAGATGGCTCTTGCTCTTTCAAAATATTCCATGCGGCCGGTGCTGTAAAGCGCCATGAGCATGCTCATCAGTATGTACCGGCGGTGGAACCCCTCGACTTCAAAACGGCGACTGGAAGTGTATAATAGCCCGGGCAGGGTGATCCAGGTGCCTCGGGTCCTGATTTTTTCAGCTAATTTCTGGTCTTCTAAAAAATGCTGGCTCTCATCAAAACCGCCCAGGTCTTTAAAGAAAGAACGCTTCAATAGAAAACCCTGGTCTCCATTGGTGGTGTTTATCCTGTTGAAATGCGTTTTTCCTTCGGTGTACCTGAAAGACCTGTCGTTGTTTCGGTTGGACCGTATAAATTTCAGGGGGAAATGTCCGGCTATCCTGTCATGATCAGCATTCGCAAGGGCCGTGCGCCAGTATTCGAGGGCATTGGACAGCAGGCAGGATTTTTTGATTCTGGTATCCGCGTGTAAAAAAAGTAGATTGCCGCCGGTAGATCGTCTGAACCCCGCGTTTAGCTGGCTGGCCCGCCCTCGGGGCCCCCGCACAATAACGGGATCAAAAGGGCGGCATCGTTTAAGGGTGTCATCCGTGGAGCCGCCGTCGGCAATGATAATTTCAAGCCTCACATTTTTTTGAGCTTTCAGGTCCGCCAGCAGGACGGGCAAACATTCCTCTTCGTTCAGGACGGGGATTATGACTGAAAGGTTATGGTCCATAGGCCGTTATTTATCCGTCGGCTTTATTCTTGAAAAGCTGCATTTAAAGATACACCTCAACGGGAGTGATTCTCAAGAAAAATAGGCGTTCGCTTTTTGAGAGCAGATCAAAAAAAGTTCTGCATATGGGAGGATATGACTCATGGAGCCATTTATGGGTCTCATGCCAGCAAAAAGTCTTGACTCTTATTGTCATTATCCAGCAATTCGCGTATATGCTGGGCAAGCTGGGGCAGCTGCAAAGGTTTATTGGCCACAATCTGGATACCCGCTTTGGCCAACTGCTCCTCATTGATCTGGTCAAGATATCCGGTGATTAACATGACAGGCAAATCGGACCTCTGCTGGGTCAATTTACGAGCCAGGTTAAGCCCGCTGATACCCGGCATGCCATGATCGGTGATAACCAGGTCAAATTGGTTAATATCCAAGGAAAATTGGTTCAGCGCTTGATTCGGATCGGTAAAACAGGCGACTTCATACCCCAGTGAGATTAGCAATCCCTCCATGGTATTGGCAAGCATGGGTTCATCATCCACAAATAGAATCCTTTCGTTTCCGAAAGGCAATTCATCATTTCGCTTATCAGATTTATCATCACACTTTACTTCGGCAACAGGCAGATAAACTTCGAAAGTGGTTCCCTTGCCAGGCTCGCTCGAAACCTCGATGGTTCCATTATGGGATTTGATAATGCCATGGACAACGGACAACCCCAGTCCCGTTCCTTTGTCTTGTTCTTTCGTTGTGAAGAAAGGATCGAAAATATATGCAAGCTTGTTCTTATCTATACCGCAACCCGTGTCAGCCACTGTCAATTTCAGGTAATTTCCCGATTCTAAATCAAGGTTCAGGTCTGTATTACCTGCCGGGATCATCTGGCTCTCAAGCATGACCTCTATGCTGCCGCCATTCTCCTCGCAGGCATGGATGGCATTCGTGCAGAGATTCATCATGATTTGGTGAATCTGACCGACATCCGCCAATACTTTTTCAGTATCTTCCTTAATGTCTAATTGAAGCGAGATATTTTTCGGCATGGTCGCTCTAAGCAATTTCGTGGCTTCTTTGATAATCGGAGATAAATAGATATGTTGTAAATCTTGCTTGCCCTTACGACTGAAGGTGAGAATCTGCAATACAAGATCGGCTGCCCGCAAAACAGCAGTCTCTACTTTATCCAGGCGCCCTCGAACGGGAGCATCCGGATCGGTTTCCATTTTCGCTAGTTCCACATAACCGAGAATTCCAGCCAGAATATTGTTTAAATCATGGGCAATACCTCCAGACAGGGTACCAATAGCCTCCATCTTCTGGGCTTGATGCAGTTGTTCTTGTAGAGACGATTTTTCTTTGGCGGATTGCTTCTGATCGGTGATGTCCTGAATCAAAGCAATGAAATAGAGCGGTTCGTTCGATTCATCTCGGACGATGGAAATACTGATCAGGGTCCAGACCTTGCTGCCATCTTTATGTCGAAATTCCTGTTCAAATAGTTCGTATGGTTTTTTCTTTTTCAGGATACGCCGGATAGCATCGGTAATATTATCGGTTTTAGAGGAGTATGCCAGGTCGTAAATGGTACTGCTGCACAAAGATTCCACCGAATAACCCGAAATCCGCGACATAAAAGGATTGCATTGTTTGATGGATCCGTCGGTACTGAACACAAGTAATCCTGAAGCCGCATTGGTTAGCGTTTCAACGGCCCCGGTATTACGACGGATAAAAATAATGCTGGCCCAAATCACGATTAGTACGCTTAGCAAAACTAAAAGGGGAAAAATAATTTTAAAGTTACTCATCGCGCCGTAAATATACGACGGTTGCTGGCTCATTACAATTTCCCATGGCGCATCCTTAAAACGGGATTCCATAAAAAGGGCTTTACGACTGGCATAATAGCGCTGGTCGGCATTTTTCCAGAGGAACCGAGACATAGGATCTTCCGAAATTTTTTCGTTAAGCACTTGTGCGAGAGGTTCAATAGCATCAACTGAACTAATAAGAATACCGCCCTTCCCGTCAAAAACCGTCAACTCCGTCATGGGTGGCAGTATGTTGATCTCACCGATGCCAAAAAGGTAAGTTGAATTAATCTCACCAATGACAATTCCCTTTTCGTCGGACATAATTGAAACCATGTAGATTCTGGAAATAGTTTTCGATATTGATTTGGTCAACAGAACGGACATCCCATTATTTAGCCAATTTTTAAGAGAATTGAACCGTTCCGTGATCGATATCTCACTATTTTCATCATCGAATTCGGCTTTGAGGTCATAAATGGTGGTGATATTGACAAAATGTTGCGGGCCTTCGGCCAATGAAAAAGGGACCTTCGGTGTGTTTTTAATCGTTTCGGGATGGACACGTAGTTCGGATTCTAAAAGAAGTAGTTTCTCATAGATAGACATCGCAACGGCTTTAGTGGTCTGCTCCAGGCGTCTGAAGTTTTGGTCTTTCAAATTTACACGCACCTGGAAGTAAGCAATACAGAATATAACCAGGAGAGGTACCAGGGTACATCCGCAAAAAATTGTGAATATTCGTTTGTCAAATTTATTTCGGAATATTCTGTTATATTTGTTCATGTCTATTCACGGTTGTTGCGTGTATTAAAAACCATCTAATCGTGTGGAAAGCGCTATAAATAATCTTTTGAAATCATAAATTAATTTTTTTAGTCAAGGTCACCGAGACTTGGGAAAATCGTTTCGGTAATCTGCTGATCTTCGTCGGAAAAATCGAACAATATAGATAATTGAATCATGACACCTCCCAATATATAAATTATGCATACATTGTGCCAAATATCGGAATCGATCACGAAACATTTATTTGTATCGCTTATTGGACAGTAGTGCGTATAAATCAAACACTTATACTTCAACTAACTATCTAATAACGAAGAATAAAAGTCTGTTCCGGACCATAATGTTTGGAGAAAATTGTAACTATAATAACAAGTATGGTTACGTAGACAACCGGGGAGGATCGCCACTGATTTTCCAAGCATCGCTTGAATAGACGCCGGCCATCCGTGCCGGTGGTTATTTTTAAAGTTCATTCCAGGGATTTACAAAACCGCGCGATTGAATTATCTTGATGATATAGGCTTTCAGATAATGTTTTTGTCCCGCTGTAAGCGGAACTAGAGGAAGCCTCCCCGAGTAAGTCGTACAACCCGTACGTCGTCGAAGGGAGGCGACCGATAACGCAGTCCAAAAACTTTATCTGAAAGCCTATAACAGGATTCAAACAGGGGGCCAGCCATGCGATGGCGAAGCGGCAGGAAAAGCACCAATATTGAAGACCGGCGCAGAGTACGCATGTCAAGAACAATTAAAGGCGGGGGGATTGGCGTGTTGCTGCTGGCCCTGGTGGGTCTGTTTTTCGGTATTGACCCATCCGGCCTTCTCCAGCGAAACGTTCAGATACAGACGGGGTCCTCGGTTCAGTCCACCCAAATGACATCCTCGGACCGGGTGACATTGACGAAGCACTTAACGCGGCCAGCATGATCGGTGATGACCGTCTACAAAAACAGGCACAGGGATACATCGTTCCCGATTCGTTCACCCACGGCACATCCGTCCAGCGATCCGAGTGGTTCAGGCGCGGCCTTACATCCGGAGATATGGAAAGTTGCGATACTTTCTCGGCTTACGGACTGTAGGGCCAGTCACGTGAACCTCAATCCGTAGTTGGGATGCAGCGGCACATAAAATGTGAAGTTATTTTTGCGCGAGCCCTAGGTGAACAGGCAGATTTTGCATTCCGCGGCAAATTCAAGAAACTTCTCGGCGGTCCATACGATCACACCGTCAACCAGTTTGTCCTCGTCGATCTCCATCATGTCCACGGTCATTTTACAGGCGATCAATTGAACCCCTTCGATCTGGGCGACTTCCTGAAGATCGGAAAGTGAGGGAATATTGGCCTTGTCGATTTTTCGCTTCATCATACCCGTGGCGATGCTCGTCATACCGGGAATGGCGCCCATCAC
>JAOZUU010000235.1 GCA_029938515.1 Desulfobacterales bacterium
TTTCGATAGCGATCCCGATTTCGATTTGGATTATCCGGCCCCACAACTTATCTCATGGATTCTTTGCGCATTTGCCTGCCCCGTAGGTCCAGAATATAGTACTGGGGCACCTCCACCGGATACATTATCTATATTCAAACACCGGTTGATCATCGACGATATCGACAAACACCACCCCACCCTTCTGAAGCTTGCCAAACAGAATCTGGTCCGACAGCGGTTCCTTGAGGTCGGTCTGAATCGCCCGGGTCAAGGGACGCGCGCCGTAAGCCGGGTCGTGGCCTTTTTTGGCCAGCCACAGCCGCGCTTCCGGTGACAGGGTCAGGGATACCTTTTTAGCGGCCAGTTGGTCGTTCAACTCGCCGATGAATTTATCCACAATCCGCTCCATGATATCCACATTCAAGGATTTGAAGGTAATGATGTCATCGAGCCGGTTGCGAAATTCCGGGCTGAAAAATTTCTTGATGGCCGCCTGGCTTTTATCCGCCGCATCCTTGCGCTGATCCCCAAATCCGATGGTCCGGGCGCTCATTTCCCGGGAACCGGCATTGGAGGTCATGATGATAATCACGTTTCTAAAATCGGCTTTGCGGCCATTGTTGTCCGTCAGCGTGGCATGATCCAAAATCTGAAGCAGAATATTGAACAGATCGGGATGCGCTTTTTCGATCTCGTCCAGAAGCAGCACGCTGTGGGGCTGTTTACGAATGCCGTCGGTCAGCAGTCCCCCCTGGTCAAAGCCGATATACCCGGGCGGAGCGCCGATCAGCCGTGCGACGGCATGTTTCTCCATGTATTCACTCATATCGAATCGCAGAAACTGGATATCCAGCGATCGGGCAATCTGGCGGGCCACCTCTGTTTTACCCACCCCGGTGGGCCCGGTGAATAAAAACGAACCCACGGGATGCCCTGCAGTCCGCAAACCCGCCCGGGAGCGCTTGATGGCCGTTACCAGGGCATTCAGGGCTTCATCTTGACCGAATATCACCGTTTTCAACCGGTCTGCAAGGGTTTGCAGCTTTTCCTTATCACTGGTGGTCACATTGACCGCCGGGATACGGGCCATTTTAGCCACGATTTTTTCGATGTCGACGGGATGGATTTTCCTGCGGCGCGACCCGCCCGATATACGGATATAGGCACCGGCCTCATCGATCACGTCGATGGCTTTATCCGGCAGGTAGCGATCGTTTAAATACTTGCTGGAAAGATCCACGGCCGCCTTCAACGCCGTTTCGGTATAGACGATATCATGATGGGCTTCGTATCTCGATTTCAGCCCTTTCAGAATTTTGTATGATTCGGATTGAGTGGGTTCGGCAATTTCAATTTTCTCGAACCGTCGGGACAAGGCCCGGTCCTTTTCAAAGTGATTCTTATATTCCTCATACGTAGTCGAACCGATCACCCGCAACTCACCCGAAGAAAGCGCAGGCTTCAGGATATTGGACGCATCCATGGTTCCGCCACTGGTGGCACCGGCACCGACAATGGTGTGGATTTCATCGATGAACAAAATGGCGTTTTCCTTTTTCATCAGGGCGGAGATCACTCCTTTTAACCGCTGTTCAAAATCACCGCGAAATTTGGTGCCGGCCAGCAACCCCCCCAGATCAAGCGCATAGATTTTAAAATCGGCAAACATTTCGGGTACGTTACCTTCGTGAATTTTCAAGGCAAACCCTTCGGCCATTGCGGTTTTGCCGACCCCGGGATCGCCGACGAATACCGGATTATTTTTTCGCCGACGACAGAGGACCTGAACGGTTCGTTCCAGTTCCATCCTGCGCCCGATCAACGGGTCCAGCTTTCCTTCGGCCGCCAACCGGACAAGATCCACGGTGTAATCAGCCAGGGGATCGCTTTTTTTCTTCCGGCCACCGGGGGCCTCTCGCGGCGCACCCTCTTTGGACTGATCCCCGGGTGCGGTCGACACCTGATGGGTGATATAATTGATCACGTCGAGGCGTGAAATTCCCTGAGAATGCAAGACATACTGGGCATGGGATTCCTTTTCCATGAATATGGATGCAATGATATCCCCCACGGACACATCGCCCTTTTCAGCGGACCGGGCATGGTCCACCGCCCGCTGGATAACACGCTGAAATCCCATGGTCTGTTGCAGTACGTATTCCCGCTCTTTGGGAACATAGGTGATATGTTTATCGAAAAAAGATTTCAGATCATTTTTAAGATGATCGACGTCGCCACCGCAGTTTTCGATGATATCGATTCCCGTGTGATTCAGCAGAATCGCAAACAGAACATGTTCAACACTGACGTATTCATGCCGCCGCTTTTTGGCCTCCCGAACCGCCATTCCGAGTGTTTCGCCCAATTCTTTACTGATCATGATTCGTCTCTCTCCATGATACATTTTAATGGAAAACCGTTTTCCCGGGCCAGATGATGAACCGTATCGACTTTGGTTTCAGCAATTTCATACGGGTATGCCCCGCATAAACCCGCCCCTTCCCGATGAACCAGGATCATGATCCGTTCCGCCTCGCTGTGAGACTTACTGAAAACGTGAACCAGGATTTCCACCACAAACGCCATGGTCGTGTAATCGTCGTTTAGCAAAAGCACCCGGTACATGGGCGGATGCCGGACCTCATCTTCGGATTCGGTGGCAATATCGCCTTCCAGTTCAGGCTCATAGGGACTCATGTTCATGGATAACTTGAATAAAATTTGATATTTTTCAAAGGTCTCCTCGAATGATAACCCGATTCGCCCCCATCATGCCGGGATACGTGTTTTTATTACCGTGCCAAAGTGTATCTTAATAATAAATAATCACTCTGACCCGGCTTTGTAAAGGGGGAAATATTAAGTCCCCCTTTAATAAAGGGGGATTCAGGGAAATTTTCTTGACCGGATACAATCTGACTTTGACGTATCCCTGAACGTTTAGCGGCCGCAGCACTTCTTATATTTTTTCCCGCTGCCGCAGGGACACGGAGCGTTTCTTCCAACTTTTTTCTCTTTGCGTTTGACCGGTTGACGTTTGGGTGGTTCGGCACCGCCACTGCCGGAAAATACCATATCCTGATCCCTGGGCTTTTGCATCTCTTCAATTTCCCGGGGTGCGGCGATGGCAATCCGAAACAGAATACCCAGCGTTTCCTCGTTTATCCGGTCCATCATGTCGGCAAACATCTCGTACCCTTCTTTTTTATAAACGAGTAACGGATTTTGCTGGGCATATCCCCTCAGACCGATCCCTTCCTTGAGGTGATCCATGGAAAGCAGGTGATCTTTCCACATGCTGTCAATCGTCTGGAGCAGGATATAGCGTTCCAGATTCCTGATATCCCCCTCACCTATCTCCGTTTCCTTTTCACGGTAGACCGCCAGGGCCGCTTCGTTTATGAGCCGGGCCAATTCATCCCCGTCCAGACTATCCAGCGTTTCGTCATCCGGGATATGAAAGTGAAAATTGAACTGTTTGAACACCGCCTTGTCCAGCGCTTTAAAATCCCATTCCTCGGGGGGCGCTTTCCCATCGACAATACCATCGGCCAGTATCTCGGCCTTATCTATAATCATATCCTCGATATCGGTTTTCAGACTTTTTCCCATGAGGATCTCGCGCCGCCTGCGGTAAATAACCTCGCGCTGCTGATTCATCACATCGTCGTATTCGAGGAGCTGCTTCCGAATCTCGAAGTTCTGTCCTTCCACCTTGCTCTGGGCATTTTCAATGGCCTTGCTGAGCAGGTTGTGCTCAATGGGTTCCCCCTCCTGCATGCCGAGTTTTTCCATCATGCCGGTCATGCGTTCGCCACCGAAAATACGGAGCAGGTCATCCTCCATGGCCAGGTAAAACCGCGAAGAGCCGGGATCTCCCTGACGTCCCGCACGCCCCCTGAGCTGGTTATCGATCCGGCGACTCTCATGCCGTTCTGTGCCGAGAATCCGCAATCCCCCCACTTCAACCACACCCTCGCCGAGCACAATATCGGTCCCCCGGCCCGCCATGTTGGTAGAGATGGTCACTGCCCCGGGCTGACCGGCCTGGGCGATGATTTCCGCCTCTTTTTCATGGTTTTTGGCATTTAAAACATTGTGTGTTATTCCTCTTTTTTTCAGTTTCCGGCTGATATCTTCCGAAACATCGATGGAGATCGTCCCTACCAGCACCGGTTGTCCCTTTTTATTCAATTCGATGATTTCGTTGATGGCCGCCTCGAATTTCTCCCGTTTGGTTTTATAAATCGCATCAGGATCATCGTCCCGGATCATCGGCTGATTGGTGGGAATTACAACCACATCGAGATTGTAGATCTTTTTAAACTCGGCCGCTTCCGTATCGGCCGTACCGGTCATGCCGGCCAGTTTGTCGTACATGCGGAAGTAATTCTGGAACGTAATGGTCGCCAGGGTCTGGTTTTCGTTTTCGATCCGCACCCCTTCCTTGGCCTCCAGGGCCTGATGCAACCCATCACTGTACCGCCGACCCGGCATCAGGCGCCCGGTGAACTCATCGACAATGATGACTTCTCCGTTTTTGACGATATAATCCACATCCCGTTTGAACAATGCATGGGCCTTTAAGGCCTGATTGATGTGATGCAGCAGATCGATATATTTCGGATCATACAGATTGTCGACTTTAATCAATTCCTCTGCCCGGGCAACCCCTTCCTCGGTCAGGGTCACATTGCGGGCTTTTTCGTCGATAGCAAAATCTTCCTCGCGTTTAAGCCGGGGGATGATTCCATCTACCTGGTAGTATAAATGGGTCGCTTTTTCAGCCGGTCCGGAAATAATAAGCGGCGTACGGGATTCGTCGACCAGGATACTATCCACTTCGTCCACGATCGCGTAATTGAGATCGCGCTGGACCAGCGTCTCCCGATCGAATTTCATATTATCCCGCAGATAGTCAAACCCGAATTCATTATTGGTCCCATAGGCAATATCCGCATCGTAGGCTATTTTACGCTCGTCTTCGTCCATGCCATGAATGATGGTGCCAACACTTAATCCCAAAAACTGGTAAATCTGTCCCATCCATTTCGTATCCCGGCCGGCCAGGTAATCGTTCACCGTAATGATATGTACGCCTTTCCCGGTCAGGGCATTTAAATACGCCGGTAACGTGGCTGCCAGGGTCTTGCCCTCGCCGGTCTTCATTTCAGCGATTTTACCCTCGTGCAGGACGATTCCGCCGACGAGCTGGGCATCAAAATGCCGCATTTCGAGGGTGCGCAG
>JAOZUU010000004.1 GCA_029938515.1 Desulfobacterales bacterium
GATATGTTTGGTGTTATCAATTTGGTGAATACTATATATGACAATCCAAGACTTGTTTCGTCGAGTTCAATCCTAGCTTAGGAATTGGTAGAAAAAGTGGGGGCAGGTCAAAACGATACAGCTACGCTACGGAAAAAGAACAGTTCTATAACCCAAAAAAAGGTAGCTTCGTATAAAGCCGTAAAAATACACGCAAATCAGACTAAAGTGTGTAAATCTTGAAATCTGTTAACACTTTGGGTTATAGGTCTGAAAAATAACAATGGTTTACGAGTATTGCATTGCATGTAAAAAGTAGGTATGTACCAAATGAGATTTTCTTTTGATTTTTGATCATTTTATTCATAACTTTTTGACAATATACATAAACCATGACGAATACAAGGACCAAGCTTAACAGAAAGCATCCCACGCTTTTTCCTTATATCAAAACAGGGAAAAGCGGTATCCGGATTGATTTCTTACCTAAGGTTGGTCCACTGGATAAAAAAAACATAGCCTTTCCTTTTGAAATTCGGGATCATTCGGATCCGCTGGTCCACCTTGTTAAAGCCCGCCTTGTTACCGATGCAGGTAGCGAGATCGAGCACCTTTTAATATTGCTTCAAAGAGATCATGTCCAACCTGTAAAAAATATATCTCTACCAAAGACCAATCCAGCCATTAATCAATGCTGGCAGCAAGCATTTAGCCATTATTCCAGGAATGAGGCCTTTAGCAACGATTGCTTGATTCGATTGGGCGACCAATTTGCGAATAATGGTCGCCTGCTACCTTTTCAGCCCTTACTTTACTGCTCGTTTAAAAAACAATTCTTTCCCCCTCCTTGCCCCATTTGCGGCGGGTTGCTTGATCTATGCCGTGATGACAAACTGCTTGTTTCCACCGGCTTGCAGCCGTATTCCAATTCGCTTCGCCGATACCTTTACTGTCCGACCTGCTACCAATTGGCGGGGGAGACCGATTTTTATACCTGTTTACCCTCGGATCAAGACCGAGACCATTGCAAAAGCCAATCAGAATTAATCAGCGAACTTAAAAAACTGGCCGCCTCGGCGACCCCAACCCACCGGTTTCCTTGCCGGGATTGTACCGAAATCGACGCGTGTCATGCCCCAAATGGCCCGATGTCACATCGAGTTTCTCCCCTTGCCTTCTATCCTTTTCACATGCTTGTATTCAGGGGCGCTTCAGTTAATGCCGCCGATTTTCCGCCGTTGACGATCCAGGAACCCGGTGCGTCGCCTTCGAAAAATAATTCTTCTGAACAATCGATTGATACCGCCTCGATTGCGGATATTTTACGGCAAATCATCAACCAATGGCAAACAGAAGCGGCTGAATACCTGACCCAAAACAGGGAAAAAGTATCCCTGATCGATTCGGCCGAACAACCGTCACGGCCGCCCCCTCGCGAACCATTCGACGACCCGTCGACGCAGGCGCCGATATTGAACGGAAATCCGGATTTACAGGAAACGATCATTGCTTCCACAAACAGGAATCAGCTGCCGGCTGGTGAGAAGCCAGATGTGTCGATCGATGCGGATATTCCCGAAACGATGATCATCGGCGCACCGGAACCGACAACACCCGAAAGCGATCATTCCGGACCCACCAGAGGAAATCGCCAACGTCCGCCTTCTTCGATACCGGATACCGTAAAACCACAACAAACGGACATTCTTCCGGAAACCATTATCGTTTGCCCCCCTGAATCTAACTCGCCGGGAGTCCGGAGCCAAAAGATCTCATCCCACATCATGCCCAAACAGCCGGATGGACAAAGGTATGTTCATCCAAATATCAAATTTGCTTTTAGCGCAACAGGCTCACCGGACCCGATGGATTCATCCTTTATGAAGAGCAAACAACGCGATATCTCATCGGATCCGGATAAAAAACTTCTGAAGACATTCACGCTCGGGCCTGATGAAAAGGGGGTAGACGATTTGAGGAAAGACAGCGCATCGTTTTCCCCGGATCGAAACAAAGCACGCACCCAATCCAGACCGGATGCGGAAGACAAATTGGCCAAAACCATCGTCGTTCCCGTAAAAGAAACAGGTAAGGATAAAAAATAACATGCCTGTCGTCATATCGGTTTCGCAATTGGAAGCGGAAATTAAAAAAATCTACATCGCCGATCCCACAGATGCGCCAGAGCGGATTCAAACCCACCTCAATAATCGTCTTGAATCCATGCCGTTAACCGAACGAATCGGGTTGCTGGAACAGGTGGCTGTTCAATTCGATCCGGATGCGGCCACGACGATGCCCCCGTCTCCGGTTCAACATGACATTCTGGCCGATTTATGCCTACTCCTTCTGGGAGAAAAAGCCTCCCACATGGAAATGCAATCGGAAAAACAACTGGAGCGACTCGCCGATGCCATCAATACCATATTCGATTCACTCAATGAGCTCATCGACGTCATAAATACGGCCTTAAAAGGGACTGCATCCCAGGAAGAGACGATTCGAGGACTCATCGGGATGCGTCTATCGGATGAGATGGCGGCCGTTTCGCTGGGGGCACATCTGGGACAAATCAAGCAAGCCTTTTTATTGTCGCGAGAGGCCTCGACGGATGCCGCCCGGTCGATGGTGAGCGACATCCTGGCCGAGCTTGACCCGGAGCGCCTGGAAAGCAAGCGAAAACCGGCCCGATTTAGTCCTTTCCGGAAAGCGGAGTTACTGGATGTCTTTAAGGAAAAACACCAACGTTGCCGTCGTTGGTTCGAATCGGACCGATTTGAACAAAAATTGCTACGGAAATTTGAAAAGAGCTGCGCCAAACATTACGGAGATTGATTGACCGGCGTCTCATTTTCCGATATAGATGGTAGACATGCGAGGAAAAGTTAACTTGGACAATCCGTAGCGCCACTTACACCACGATCCATTTTTTTCTAAAAAACGAATCAAATCTCATTAAAAAGGGAGGCGCCCATTGAAAAAGGTCGTTTATCTTTCCAGCCTGATGGTATCCCTGGTTCTGATCAGTTCCTGTGCGCATCAACCCCCGCCGATTCCCCAATGGCGGTACGCCCGGGAAGCGATCCACTTACAAATCCATGCCGATGCCAATCTAAACCTGCATGAAGGCAAGCCCCATACACTGATGATCTGCATCTATCAACTCAGCCGAAAAGCCGGTTTTAATTCTTTGACCGATGAGATCGACGGTCGTTACAAGTTACTTGAATGCCAGCCGTTTGATGGGACGGTGGCCAATACCAAACGGCTGATCATCCATCCGGGCGATCAATTGAATCTGTTGATGGATCGTTTTGAGGGGGCTAGGCACCTATCCATTGTGGCCGGCTACTATCTGTTACAGAAAAAACGGATTATCCGCATGGTGGATTTTCCCGTGATCACCGAAAAACATGGATTTATGGGAAACAAAACCACCACCCGGGTCGGCAAACTGAACCTTAAGATCACATTCGGTGATCAACAAATCAAGGGGATTGGAATAAAAGATACCCGAGGAGCACAATAACCCATGGACAGACCGGTCTTCTGGCACGAAGGGCTCTTTCTTCAGCCTCAGCATCTCCAATTGGAACATCAATTCTTTCGCTCCCTGCTTACACCCTTCCATAAATTCGTCGCGCCCCATTTCTGGGGAATCGGTGCGATTCAGATCGCCGAAGCCGGGTTGGGGAACTTTCTGTTTGATATTTCCGGTTGCGAGTTGGTCCTTCCAGACAACACCCACGTGGTCTATCCGGAAAATGCGCTTTTTGAATCCCGATCCTTCGAGGATGCCTGGGTTGACGGTGGAAAACCGTTTACCGTCTATCTCGGTTTAAGAAAACTGGATCGGGCCGGAGAAAATGTCACGGTGGTTTCCAACCTCGACAATATTTCCGATATCGGTACCCGTTACGTCACCACCACGGACCCGGAAGAGATTCGAAGCCTGTATGAAGACGGACCACCGGCAAATGTGAAGCGTCTTTACTATGTATTGAAAATTTTCTGGGAAACGGAAATCGATCAGGCCGACGATTACGTCACCCTGCCGGTGGCGAAATTGGTCCGAACCGGCGACAGCATAGGTCTGTCCGAAAATTACGCCCCGCCCGCCCTGGCGCTGGCCACGACACCGGCATTGATGAAATTGGTCAAGGACGTCCGCGATCAAATTGCCGCACGCGGTCGCCAGCTTGAGGCGTATAAACGGGAACGGGGGATTCATACTGCGGAATTCGGCGCCCGGGACATGGTCTACCTCCTAGCATTGCGGACGCTCAATCGCTATGCTCCGTTTCTTTTTCATATCACCGACACCCCCCGCGTTCACCCCTGGGCGGTATATGGCCTATTGCGTCAGGTGATCGGCGAACTATCGGCGTTTTCCGAACAGGCCAGCGCCATGGGTGAAATGGCCGATGGCGCCCATCAGGTGACCGCATACGACCATCGTCGCCTATGGGATTGTTTTTCAGCGGCCCGGTCGGTCATTATCCGGCTGCTGGACGAAATCACCGCCGGACCGGAGTACATGATCCAGTTGATTTATGATGATACTTACTTTGCGGCCGATCTGAACCCCCAGATGTTTGAGGGACGAAACCGGTTTTACCTGGTTCTGGATACTGAAATGGACCAAGCGTCGTTAATAAAATCTTTGTCGACGACGGGAAAACTCAGTGCGAAAGAATCGCTTCCGATCCTTATTGCCCGGGCGTTACCGGGCATTCAGCTGGCCCATTTACCCGAGCCGCCCCAGGAGCTACCCCGCCGGTCCCGTTCTACATACTTCAAAGTCGATCTGCAGGGCGATCAATGGCAAAACGTCAATAAATTTAACAATATCGCCATGTTCTGGGATACGGCACCCGACGATTTAAAGATCGAATTAATGGTTTCAGGGAGAGACTGATCATGCGTTTGATGGACTGTTTTATCGAGCTGGTGGCCTATGTCGTTTACTTTAAAAAAACGGCCGGCGAGCGGCAACAGCCGTACGATCAAGTCAAGAACGATATTGAGCGGTTCATCGCCATGAGCCAAAACCGAGCGACCCAAAGCGGATCATCGTCGGACGACTATGACCAAGCTCGCTTCGCCATTTTTGCATGGGTGGACGAGGTGGTTTTAAGCTCGAACTGGTCTCATAAAAACCGATGGCAAGGTGAGCAACTCCAACGTATTTACTTTCAAACCACCGACGCGGGCGAGCTTTTTTTCGAACGCTTAAACAACCTTGGCCCCCATCAGAAAGATGTTCGGGAGGTTTATTATCTTTGTCTGGCCCTCGGATTCATGGGCCGCTATTGCCACGATGGGGATGAGTATTTACTCGATCAACTCCAAACGTCGAATTTGAAACTCTTAACCGGTAGTGCCGTGGGACCGCCGTCTGTTGACGGTACCCTTTTGTTTTCAGAGGCGTATCCCACCGAGACCGAAACACCGATGGTGTCGGATCAAAACCGGGGACTGTTTTCCGCGTTTACCCTTTTTTGCATCGGTTTTCCGGTGATCCTTTTCGGCGCTCTTTTCTTTGTCTATCGATTTATTTTAAACAACATTGGCGAAGGATTTATTTTATAGGGACCCGAGATGAAAGCCTTCCTGATAAAAGCATTAAAAATTTTCCTCCTTATTACCTTGGTGCTGCTTATCGTTCTGGTGGTATTCGGGCTCGTTTTAACCCTGGGATGGCCCTGGTGGATGGGGGGATTTATCCTGGCCGGCATCATCGGGTTTATCCTGATCCTAATGTTTATTCGAAGGCTCTTATTGCGACGTCGCGAGAAAAATTTTGTCAACCAGGTTATTGCCCAAGACGAGGCGTCGTTAAAAGGCGTGGATATGGGGGAAGCTGAGCGGCTTCGCGACCTTCAGGGCCGCTGGAAAGAGGCCATAGATGCCCTGAAATCATCCCATTTAAAACAATACGGCAATCCGTTGTACGTCCTGCCGTGGTATCTTGTCATCGGCGAAAGTGGTTCCGGCAAGACCACGGCCATTAAAAATGCCGGCCTTTCGTCCCCCTTTGCCGAAGTCAGCCGAACATCCGGGCTTTCCGGTACCCGAAATTGTGACTGGTGGTTCTTCGAACAAGCGGTCCTTCTCGACACAGCCGGACGGTATGCGATCCCCGTGGATGAAAGTCGTGATCGGGATGAATGGCATCAATTTTTATCTCATCTGGCAAAGTTCAGGAAAAAAGAACCGTTAAATGGGTTGGTGGTAACGATTGCCGCGGACAAGCTGGTCCAGTCCAATGCGGAAAAACTGGCAGAGACCGGCCAAAGTATCCGCAAACGTATCGATGAGCTCATGCGGATCCTGGGCACAAAATTTCCGGTCTATATTCTCATCACCAAGTGCGACCTGATCCAGGGGATGACGCAATTTTGTGACCAACTCGATGAAAACGCCCTGCAACAAGCCATGGGGGCCATCAATCGGGATCCCATGGCCGAAGTGGCCACGTTTGTCAGTGAAACGATTTCCACCATCGCCGAACGGTTGCGAGATCTTCGTCTCGTCTTGTTGCACAAATCATCAAATACCGGCCATGCACCGATAACCGGTGACAAAACCGATCCCGGTCTCATCCTTTTTCCAAACGAATTCGAGCAGGTCAAACCAGGGCTGTCGGCGTTCATGGAGGGGGTTTTTCAGCCCAATCCTTACCAGGAAACACCTATATTACGGGGGGCTTATTTTAGCAGCGGCCGCCAAGAGGGGACGCCGTACTCTCATTTTTTAAAGGCCCTCGGGGTCATCGAAGATCGGGATGTCCTCCCCGGAACCGACCGCGGCCTGTTTTTGCACAACCTGTTCACTAAAATTCTCCCCCACGACCGCCGATTGTTCGTTCCGACGACGCGAACCATCCGGTGGGGCCGTCTGACCCGTAATCTCGGGTTGACCGCCTGGGTAACCATTTTGATTACCCTATGTGGCTTGCTGAGTTTTTCATTTGTCAAAAACCTACAGATTATTCGGGGAATACCCACCGAATTTTCACAACCGCCGAGCCTTGAGGGGAACCTTTTGTCCGATCTTTCCCGGATGGACCGCTTCCGGCAAGCAGTTCTCGATGTTGAAAAGAAAAACAGTGGCTGGTGGCTGCCCCGTTTCGGTTTAACCGAAAGCAAACAGGTGGAAGCACGCCTTAAAAATACCTATTGTCGCACCTTCTCCGAATCGCTATCCGCGGCTTATGATCTTCGCCTGGAAGACACCTTGGGCACTTTCGCCAAGGAAATCCCCGACAAACTCGTCGGTCGCTATTCTGCTCATTTGACCCGAAGAATTAACTTGATAACGGCGCGGTTGGCCGGAGATGGATTTGAAAATCTCCAAAATCGTGTCCAGCCGCTATACGACCCCGATCTGGTCATGGCCGATGCGGCCCTGCAATCGGAAATCACCTCACAATTTAACGTGTTAAATAATCAGTATCTGGTCTGGCAAGGACAAACCGAACGATTAACCAAAGAAAAGCAACGCTTGCAGAGCTGGCTAAAATATATCCTGGCCTCCAAACCGGATAATCTGAACTGGCTGGTGGCGTGGGCCAATATTCAATCGGAGCTGGCATATTTTACACTCGAGGATTTCTGGGGCGACCGGCTGCAAAATCCGGACAATATTACGGTCCCGCCAGCCTTTACGGTGGAAGGGAAAAAACAGATCTATCACCTGATAGACGAGATCGAAACCGCTTTGCCCGATCCCACCATTTTTACCGAAAAAAAACCGGATTTCAATCAATGGTACCCCGCTACCTATGCCAAAATATGGAACGATTTTACCACCGCTTTTCCCAAGGGCGAGTACTGGCTGGCCGACAAGACTGCCTGGCAACAGGTCGCCGCGAAAATCACCACGGATCAAAGTCCCTACTTTGCATTTTTAGATACCCTCGCCGTTCAGCTGACGGCCCTGGATGAGAAAAAAGAGCAAATACCCTGGGCGCATCTGGTGCAAGGGTTTCAAGCGGCCAAGGCCCAGGTGGTCAGCGATGAATCGATAAAAAAACTGGGCGTTATTGCCAAGGCGACCAAAAAAGGAAAAAGGTTGCTGGAAAAAATTGAAAGAATTGAAAAAAAAGTCGGAAAAGCTGGCGCGGGGCGTCCTTTGGAATCGCAGCTGATTGCCGCTAAATCCTATCAAGCCTATCGTAAGGCTTTAAGCGACATTGCCCTGGCCGCCGAATCTCGGCAAGTCTCCTACCAGTTAACCGTAGACTATTTTAAGGAAGACCCAGCGACCAGTGAATCACCTTTTTTTGTTGCCCACAGGGCACTGAAAAAACTCCAAAATGCTCTTGAAGCCGATCACCCAATTTATCAGAAAACATTCTGGAACCTCGCCTCGGGTTCCCTCTATTTCATGCGTGATTATGTCAATTTAGAGACCGCCTGCCATTTGAATCGTCTTTGGGAAAAAGAGGTGTTATTTGAAATTCAGGGGGTCAGGGACAAAACACGGGTTCAGGACCTTCTTTTCGGGTCTAGCGGCTATGCTATTCAATTCATCAACGGGCCGGCGGCCCCCTTCCTCAGCCGCAACCTCGAAAAAGGGATTTTTGCCCGCCTATCGCTCGCTCGGCAACTCCCCTTTAAACCCGAGTTTCTTGATTACATCACCCGTAGCATCGAGATGGTTAAGCAAAAACAAGGGATTGATTTAGATACCGGATTGGGCGCCTCGTTGAAAACGGCGGGTGAAACCGAAGCATTGCTGGAGCTATTATTTTTACGAGATGATATAAAAATACCGATACAATCCAAGGAACCGGCACCACCGGAACCGGAACCATCACTGGAATTAGAAGACAAATATGAGGTGTCCATTAAAGGACTTCCCACCGATGTCAATGCGGGTGCCCGCATTGAACCCCATACCACGACGTTAACGCTTAATTGCGGTGACCGGCGAACCCGCTTGGTGAATATGAATTTTCCGGTGAAGAAAACCTTCGTCTGGGTACCCGGGGCCTGTACCGATGTCATTCTTAAAATTGAAATCGGCAGCCGGGTGTTAACAAAAAAATTTTCAGGGCAGCTGGCTTTTCCCGAATTTTTTAAGGCATTTACCGGTGGCAAACGAACATTTCCATTAGAAGCGTTTGCCGGAAACACCGATGTCCTTAAACATCAAGGCGTTAAGTATATAAAGGTAAACTTTCAGTTCGACGGACATCAGCCAGTGGTGGCGATTATTACCGATAAAGAAAAACGCGACAAAAAAAGGAAAGAAGCTCTGAGAATCGCTGCGGCAGCTAAAAATGCATCCCAGGCCCGAGATGCGCGTCAAAAAACGAAGCAATCCCGTAAGCCTGCAAACATCCAGGATATTCTCGCTCAATGGGAAGCCAAACAGGCCTTAAAAGAGCTAAAAGACCGCCGGGCCAAGGAGCGACTGGAAAAACAAAAAAAACTATTGGACCGGAAATTAAAACAAAACTGGGAGGCCAGAATACCGGATGTTCCCCGGAATATTGTCACGTGCTGGGACCATTAATCGGTAAATCCCGGTGGTGCTGGACGATCTGGGGCAAACACCCGTCGGCCGGTGACTTCCTGGGGCGAGGATTAGCCACCCGGGTGGAACAGGCCATTTCCAACTGGATTCAGAAAGGATACGCCCGGCTGAATGTCAAGGGAAGTGATGCCCGCATCCCGTGTGCCTGGCGATTCTGGACCCAGGCCACGGGCAATCATGCCATTGCATGCGGCATTTTAGGCAACAGCTGTGATCAGCTGGGCCGGCCCTATCCCCTGCTGATTATGGGCACGGGTAAATTAAAAGGCTGGGAACGTCACTGGGAATACCTACCGGCGGGATTAGAGCCAACCTGGCGTCAGATGGAACAACTGAGCGCCTCCCGTGCCGAGCGATTTGAGGAACTGGAGCGAATTTTAAGTGGGTTTAAACCACCCGATCTGGACTGGTCGAGCCTAAAAAATGGAAAATGGGATCTGAATAACAATCCTGTGGGTTCTCTTCCGGAAACGAAACGGCTCTACTTAAACAACATTGAACAAACCGATAATGTAGCGATCGAAAATCATCAAATCGTGCCACTGAGCGGCGATTCCATTGACGCCGCGATGGAATGGCACAAAGAGGCGAAGGCAAAAAACCAGCGAATTCCCAGCTCACTCTTTATGGGCGGACCGGTAGAAAAGCCTTATCTGGCCGTTTTTACACGTGCCCTATCACCATCGGATTTCGTCCGTTTGTGGACCCTGTAAAAAAGGATTGATCCGGGTTTGTGTAAAATGATGTTTACAATTTAGAACTTGAATGATAATAATATAACAATGGTTTAGAATTTTGTGAGCAAAGATGAGTTTCAGAAAACTTTGACACTTACGCCTGAAACATTAAAACAAGAAAGAAAACCCGGGTATGGAGATGCGTTGTGACCCATATTGATGTTGACACACTCCTCGCGGAAATTTCACCTAATTCGCCCTGTGGAAAGGATATCACATACGACGTTGCTTTTCTGGAGCTTGAGCAACTCGTACATGGCACGGCGGAGATGCAAGTAGGCGACCATATTCAGGAAAGCGAAGAACCTGACTGGGAGAAAGTCCACAGCCTCAGCCTTGAGTTGCTTGAACACAGCCGGGATCTTAGGCTGATAAACTATCTGACGATCTCGGCACTTTGCGTGGACGGATTACCGGGGTTTTGCGATGGCCTTGCCTTGCTGAGAGGTATGGTGGAACGCTACTGGGACCACATATTCCCGCAATTGGACCCCGAGGATGACAATGATCCACTGGAACGGATAAACATCATCAGTTCCCTTTCCCCCCCCAATACAGTGATGAGCGATCAGGATCCCATGAAATTCAGATCCCGATTGATGGATGTACCCCTTTGCACACCGGATGATGCCCGCCTACCGAATCCAAGCCTGCGTCACATCCTTGTGGCATCGGGAGAAATTCCGATGGCCGAGGCAGATGTGAGTAGCGTACCGACAATGCAGCTTATCGACGCTGCCTTTGAACAAACTCAAATCGAAGCACTACAAGCCAACCATCAGGTATTACATGACTGTCTGGAGCACGTCGATGCCCTGGACAAGATGCTAATTGACCATGTTGGTGCCGCGGCATCACCGAATTTGAGTAAGCTTGAACACCTGTTGAAACAGATTCAATCGAAAATAGGGAAATATCTGGAGCACAGGGGATACGGCAAAGATGTATCGATGATCAAACATATCCAGACAAAAATGGGGACATACTTGGAACGGAAACGATCTAACCCAAACAAGTCACCGGCGGATACCGGAGGTCAAGCGGTCTCCCCAGGCAACGCGCCACATCCGGAGTTTTCCGGACAGGTCACATCGAAGCAGGAGGTGCTCAAGGCCCTGGACATGATTGTGAACTATTACGAGCAGAATGAACCTTCCAGCCCGGTACCTTTGCTGATTAAGCGAGCCAAGCGTCTTGTGGGAAAAAGTTTCGTGGATATCATTCGCGATCTTTCCCCGGATGCCATAACCCAGGTGAAAATGGTCAGCGGGGAGCAGGAAGGATCGTCCGAAGAGTAATTCATGGTTCTATAGGCTTTCAGATAATGTTTTTGGCAAGGCTAGAGGGAAGCCCCCTTGGGTAAGTCGTACACACCGTACGTCGTCGAAGAGAGGCGACCGATAACACAGTCCAAAAACTTTATCTGAAAGACTATACGACCTGTGGAGAATGTTTAACCGTTTACAACGCCTCGTTGTATAGGCATTTTTTGCATATAAAAAGAGGGGAGGAAAAATTATGGCCAAAAGAAAAGCAAGCAGTCAAAAGTTCATCGCCCGTAACAGAGCGCCGAGGGTTCAGATAGAGTATGATTTGGAGACCTACGGAGCCGAGCAGACCATCAACCTGCCGTTTGTCATGGGGGTGATGGCTGATCTGTCGGGAAAACCTGAAGAGGCATTACCGGCGGTAGCCGACCGCAAATATCTGGAAATCGATGTGGATAATTTTGATGAACGGATGAAATCATCGAAACCACGGGTGGCATTTCAGGTTCCCAACACCCTAACCGGGGAAGGCAATCTCAACGTTGATTTGACCTTTGAAAGCATGGATGATTTTTCACCCGCCGCGGTGGCCAAAAAGGTTGAATCGTTGGATAAACTACTCTCCGCCCGAACCCAATTGTCCAATTTATTGACTTATATGGATGGCAAGGGGGGCGCCGAGGAACTCGTTGCCAAGCTCTTGAACGACCCGGCGCTGATGCAGTCATTATCCTCGGCACCCAATCCGGATGAGGGATCCGAAGAGACGAAAGAGGAAGGTTGATCATGGCAGATAAAAAACAGGATATGGCCCCAGAGGCGGCGGAAGCCCAACCGATGGAGACGAGTGAGTTTGATTGGCTTCTAAAAAAGGAGTTTAAACCCAAGACGGATCGGGCACGCGAGGCGGTGCAGACCGCTGTCCAGACATTGGCGGCCGAAGCCTTGGAACAGACGGCGTTGATTTCCGATGATGCGGTCAAAACGATCGAATCAATGGTAGCGGAAATCGACCAAAAACTAAGCGAACAGATAAATTTAATCATGCACCATGAAGATTTTCAGCAGATAGAAGGCACGTGGCGCGGATTATCTCATCTGATCAACAATACGGAGACGGATGAGAATCTCAAGATCAGGGTGTTGAATCTGTCCAAGAAAGACCTCGGTAAAACCATCAAGAAGTTTAAAGGGACCGCCTGGGATCAGAGTCCGTTATTTAAAAAGATGTACGAAGACGAATACGGTACACCGGGTGGCGAACCATACGGTTGCCTTATCGGTGATTACAACTTTGATCATACACCCCAAAATGTGGAGATGCTTAAAGGGATGGCGGAGATTGCAGCCGCCGCCCATGCGCCGTTCATTTCGGCCGCCGATCCGGAACTGATGAACATGGAAACGTGGCAGGAATTAGGGAATCCACGGGATTTAACCAAGATTTTTCAAACGGCCGAATATGCGCCTTGGCGATCCCTGAGAGACTCGGAAGACTCCAAGTATATTGGATTGACGATGCCCCGGTTTTTGTCCCGCATTCCGTACGGCGTAAAGACAGAGCCGGTGGAGGAATTTGACTTTGAAGAAGACGCCGAGGGTACAGATCATTCAAAGTATTGCTGGTCCAATGCCGCCTATGCGATGGGTGTTAATATCAACCGGGCATTTAAACTTTACGGCTGGTGTTCGCAAATTCGGGGCGCGGAAAGCGGCGGTATGGTGGAGGGGTTGCCGTGCCACACGTTTCCTACAGACGATGGTGGCGTGGACATGAAATGTCCTACGGAAATTGCCATCACGGACCGTAGGGAATCAGAACTGGCCAAAAACGGTTTAATGCCGCTTTCGCACTGGAAAAACACAGACTATGCGGTTTTTGTCGGTGCACAGTCGCTGCATAATCCCCCGGAATTTGATGATCCCGACGCTACTGCCAATGCAAACCTGGGTGCAAGGCTACCGTATCTCTTTGCGACCTGCCGCTTTGCCCACTATTTGAAGTGTATTGTTCGCGATAAAGTCGGTTCTTTTAAAGAAAGAGCGGGTGTCGAAACCTGGTTAAACGAGTGGATCACAAACTATGTGACTACCGATCCAACCGCTTCGGATGATGTGAAGGCCAGGTATCCATTATCCGCCGCGGAAGTCGTGGTTGAGGATATCGAGGGCAACCCCGGATACTATAGCGCCAAGTTTTTCTTGAGACCGCACTATCAATTAGAGGGCCTGACCGTATCTCTGCGGCTAGTCTCCAAACTCCCTTCAGCGAAAGGGGGATCGTAATAAAGGCCGTGGGAAAAAATAAATGGACCCGATGGGACCGGATTTTAGTTCATATACAATGTGCATCCGCCGGTGCATCTTGGGATATGTGTCGGTGGATGCAACACCGAAGATGAATTAAACGTCAGCAGTCGATTTATATAGGCTTTCAGATAATGTTTTTGGCAAGGCCAGAGGGAGCCCCCCTGAGTAAGTCGTACACCCCGTACGTCGTCGAAGGCGCGCGCGACCGATAACGCAGTCCAAAAACTTTATCTGGAAGACTATATCTCCAGAATAAAAAGCGGGGTATCTATGCGTGCCGAAGAACACCTTCAAGCCGGCGACCTTGAACAGGCTCTGGCCGTCCTCCAGGAGGAAGTCCGTAGCAACCCGGCTAAAGCAGATCTCCGGGTATTTCTTTTCCAACTGCTCAGCGTACTTGGACAGTGGGACCGGGCCATGACTCAGCTCAATGTCGCCGCGGACATGGATTCAGACGCTCTGTTGATGGCACAAATATATCGCCCTGCATTGAACTGTGAGGCCTTACGTTCGGATGTATTCAAAGGCAAACGGACCCCTTTAATTTTTGGTGAGCCATTGGAATCGATGGGTTGGCTCACCCAGGTACCGGGTCTTTTGGCCGATGGTAACATTGAAGCGGCCGCCGATCTGCGCGATCAGGCTTTTGAAGCGGCCCCAGTGACAGCGGGCCTGATAGACGGCCAGGCGTTTAAGTGGATTTCGGATGCTGACCCAAGGCTCGGACCGATGCTTGAAGCCATTGTCAACGGCAAGTATTATTGGATCCCCTTCGAGCGGATTCGAGACATTCGGATCGAAAAACCTGCGAATCTCCGCGACGTCATCTGGACTACGGCCACATTCACCTGGACCAATCAAGGAGAGGCGGTTGGCCTGATCCCGAGCCGGTATCCCGGTTCGGAAAAAAATGAAGACAGTTCTATTCGGATGGGACGAAAAACCGATTGGACAGATGTCGGAAATGACTTTTATCTAGGAATCGGGCAGCGAATGCTGGCCTCGGACGAAGGAGAATATCCGTTGCTGGACATTCAACACCTGCACCTCGATCATCCAACCGATGGAGATTCGGAAAAGGGCGAATAACAATGACCGAGCTGACGCCATCGGAGAAATTGCAGCCATGCCTACTGGACAGGTTGACGGACGATGAGCCTAAAAAGCAGAAGGAGAGCCGGAATCAACGTGTAATGAGCATGCGGCGATACCGCCAGGCGGTTCTCCGAGACTTGGCATGGCTGCTGAACACCAGTGCCCACATTGAGCAGGACGGTTTGGACGAGTTTGATGAAGTCACGTCGTCGGTGCTGAACTTTGGTGCACAGGATATTTCAGGGATGACGGCTTCCAGCCTGAGTGCCGAAGAAATGCGATATCAATTGCTGGAAGCCCTTCGGCGTTTTGAGCCACGCATCATTCCCAACACAATTTCTATTAAAATGGCGGTGGCCCCGGAGGAAATGAACAATCGTTCCATCCGGTTTGAGATTTGGGGGGATCTCTGGTCCCAACCGATCCCTGAATCACTGTTTATCAAAACCGAAATAGATCTGGAAACAGGCGAATGCAAGCTATATCGGGGAACAAATGGATAGGCGGCTTTTAAGATACTACAATCGGGAACTACAGCACCTACGGGGAACCGCCGGCGAGTTTGCCCGGGAGTTTCCCAAGATTGCCAGCCGTCTTTCCCTGGACGAATTTGCCTGTGGCGACCCGTATGTCGAACGGCTGCTGGAGGGTTTCGCCTTTCTTTCCGCGCGGGTACAATTAAAACTGGATGCCGAGTTCCCTCAGTTTACGCAGTCGATCCTGGAGACCGTTTACCCTCACTACCTGTCGCCAACACCTTCCATGGCAGTCGTGGCGTTCACATCTGACATGGCGAGAAGTGGTTTAGAAAATGGATTCGAGATCCAACGAGGTACAGTGCTTCGATCGATCATCGGCAAGGGTGATCGTACCGCGTGTGAATATCGGCCGGGACATTCGGTTACCCTTTGGCCGATCAAGGTCAGTGAAGCAAAGTACTACTCACGAGACCTTAGTAGTCTGAAACCTCCCGCTTCAACGGCATCGGCCAGGGCGGGTATTCGAATTCGTCTTGAAACACGGGAGGACCTGGCTTTTTCCAGTCTTAACCTAGATTCCCTGACTTTTTTTATCCGCGGGACGGAAGATTTCCCGATGCATATTTATGAACAAATTTTTGCACACGGGATGAATATTCTGGTACAACCGGTGGAAAAACCGTTTGACTGGCAGCACGTGTTGCCGCCTTCAAATATCAAACAGGTTGGGTTTTCCGACGAAGAGGCCCTCCTGCCGGTGGGCGCCCGATCCTTTCAGGGCTATCGGTTGCTGCAAGAGTATTTTACATTTCCTCAAAGATTTTTGTTTTTTCGCATAGAGGGGCTGGCTGAAAGCATCAAGCGCTGTGAAAGCAACCGCTTGGACCTCGTTATTCTTCTTGAGAGTGAGGACTCGGAACTCGAAGGCCGGGTTGATGCCGGCAATTTTGTGTTGCATTGCGCACCGGTCGTCAACCTGTTTCCGAAACGGGCCGATCGCATTCATCTATCCGATAAATTTAGTGAATTTCACGTGATACCGAATCGGACTCGTCCCATGGATTTTGAGGTTTACCAAGTGCTTGGGGTGACCGGTTTTGGTGTGCGCGCCGATGATGAGCAGCCGTTTACCCCTTTTTACTCGGCCACGGATTTTGAAGAGACAAATGGGGGTGGCGCATATTTCACTGTAAACCGCACTCCGCGACTGATGTCGAGCCGCGAGAAGCAGCGGGGTCGGCGTTCCAGCTACGGAGGCAGTGAAGTTTTTTTATCCCTCGTCGACGCCAAAGCCGCACCATACCGATCCGATTTACGCCAACTGGCTGTTGAGACACTTTGCACGAACCGGGATCTCCCTATTCAGATGGGTACGGGTCGGGGCGAGACGGATTTCAGTCTGGACATCAGTGCACCGGTGGTTTCCGTGCGATGTGTCTCGGGCCCCACACCCCCACGCCCGTCCAATGCCGAGGGAGAGATTAGCTGGCGGATTATCAGCCACCTGAGCCTTAATTACCTGTCTTTGATCGATAGCCCGGATGGAAAGGGGTCTACCGCTATTCGTGATCTGTTAAAATTATATAGTGACACCAACGACCTCCAGACTAAAAAACAGATCGAAGGGGTATTGTCGGTGAGCAGCCGACCCGTGAGGCGCCGGATCAGCGATCGCGGACATATCGCTTTTGCCCGGGGCCTTGAGATTGCCCTGACATTTGACGAAGCGGCTTTTGAGGGAACCGGCGTGTTTGTTTTGGGAGCGGTGATGGATGTTTTCTTTTCAAAGTATGTTTCGATTAACGCTTTCACGGAAACGGTGATAAAAACCAAGGAGCGTGGGGAAATAATGCGATGGCCAGCGAAATCCGGAACCCGACATACGCTTTAGATCTGAGATTCCTTGAGAATCCTGCCGGGCTCAGCTTCTATCAGGCTGCCCGAAAGGTGGAATGTGCGGTTCCCGATAAGCCGCGCCTGGGGTACGCGGGCCGCTCAGCGGATGATCCCATTCAATTTTGTCAGGAACCGTCTCTGGGTTTTGCACCCGCCACGCTGCAGCGGTATACGCCACCTAAAAAGAGTGGGAAGCCACGTCTCATGGTAAACTTTTTTGGCCTGCTCGGCCCCCATGGCCCCATGCCGCTCCATATAACCGAGTATGTGCACAACCGCGAATTAAATTATGATGACCACACGCTGGCCCGGTTCCTTGACATTTTCAATCACCGGATGACCAGCCTGTTTTACCGGGCATGGGCCTGCAATCGGCAAACGGTCAGTCACGACCGGCCGATGGAAGACCGATTTTCTCACTATATCGGGAGCTTGTTCGGGATCGGCCAAAATTCCTTCCGGGATCGTGATGAAGTGCCCGATATGGCAAAGCTCCATTTTTCAGGACACCTTGCGTGCCAGACACGACATGCCGAAGGGCTATGTGCCATTTTGCAAAAATTTTTCAACATCAACGTATCAATAAAAGAGTTCATCGGCCAGTGGATCACGTTCCCGGAAAAATACTGGTGCCGCTTGGGCCAATCGCCGGATACGGCAACAGTGGGTGTCAATGCGGTCGTTGGCTCGC
>JAOZUU010000236.1:0-3059 GCA_029938515.1 Desulfobacterales bacterium
TCGAACCCCCGACCCACTGATTACAAATCAGTAGCTCTACCAACTGAGCTACGCTGGCCCTAAAGACCAAATACACGATCAAATGGATCATCTCGGACATGCAACTCCGATAAAACCTTATATTAATAACACGTCATTTTATCTATTTCAAGTCTTATTTTTAAAATAGTTAAAATTTTCCCATTGATCGAATATATCAATTATTTATGTCTGGTTCCATTCATGCATGCGGAATCACCTTCTTAACAGTTCCCAAAGGAAATCAAACAGATGCTTTGATTTGTTCTGAAAAATTAAGCTCTTGACAAAAATATGGATCATTGTGTAATTAACAAATTTTATCAACCGAACTAATTTGAATGAATTAAAACAATATAACTTAGATATTCAAGGATGCGCATGTTCTCGCAAAAACAGATAGCTTGCTTCATTATATTTGCTTTTTTAACGACCTCGGGTTGTTTGAAGACAGTGCATACACGTAAAGAGTCGGCGTCGCCGGCAGGATCGGATACTGCCACCGCTTCACAACCCCTTTCGGGTAAACCCGCAATTGAAGACAAAGCGCTGGATACAACACTTTCAACAACGGATTTAACCCCGAATGAAATCTTCCTCGCTCCAGCTAAAACCATGGAAAGACAGATTACATCGGAAGATCTATCCGGGGAAAAGCCGGCCCCCTCAGTACCCGGAGAGATCGGTGAAACCGGAACACCTTCCCTGCAGACCACTCAAACCGGAACGGCCACGCTATCAACGCCACCACCAGTGAAAAAACCGGAGACAATCCTGGATGAAGCCCTCGATTATTGCCAGCTCTCCCAGAATTTATGGCAACAAGGCGAACTTGATTCCGCCCTGGAAGCCCTTGATCAGGCCTATGCGCTCATCCTGGGCCTTCAGGATATCGAAGCGGATCCGAAACTGATTCAACAAAAAGAGGATCTGCGGTTTCTGATTTCCAAACGGATCCTCGAAATTTATGCCTCCCGTCATATTGTTGTCAACGGCGATTATAATGCCATCCCCATCGAAATCAACCGGCATGTTCAGGCTGAAATCGATCGGTTCACCAAAGGAATCGAATCTGATTTTTTCAAGGCGGCCTATAAACGCTCCGGCCGGTACCGGCCCTATATTGTTAAAGAATTGAAGAATGCCGGGTTGCCCGAGGAATTGTCATGGATTCCGCTGATTGAAAGCGGGTATAAAGTCAGGGCCCTTTCCAAAGCCAGGGCGTTGGGTCTCTGGCAGTTTATTCCCTCCACCGGTTATAAATTCGGTTTGACGCGCAATACCTACGTGGATAATCGCATGGACCCATCCAAATCAACCCAGGCGGCCATCGCTTACCTGAAAGAGCTTCATCAGATCTTCGGAGACTGGGCGACGGTACTGGCAGCCTACAATTGCGGCGAAGGCCGCGTACTACGGGTCATTCGATCCCAAAAAATTAATTATTTAGATAACTTCTGGGATTTGTACGAGAAACTTCCCCGGGAAACCGCCCGGTATGTTCCCCGGTTTATCGCCACGCTTCATATTATGCAGGACCCTGCTAAATATGGGCTTGATACAGTGGCCCTTGATCCCCCCATCCAATACGAAACCGCAACCATATCGAAACGGGTTCACTTGAAACAGGTGGCCAAGGCGATCAACATTTCGCAAGCAACGCTCAAGACCCTTAACCCGGAATTGCGTTATCAGATCACACCCCCCGAGCCCTATGCACTTAAAGTTCCGCCCGGCATCGGTTCAACGCTTTTGACTGCAATAGCCGACATCCCTGCTTATCGTCCGCCCCAACCGAAGTATGTGTACCATCGGGTCCGCAAAGGTGAAACCGTATCGACTATTGCCCGTCGGTATCATACCTCGGTCAGTCGTATCGCCCGGGCCAACCGCCTAAATCGCCATTACACAATTGTGGTTGGAAAAAAATTGAAGATTCCGGTCAAGGGGACGACCGTCGCTCAAGCGCCTAAATCACGCAAACGGGTGGTTGCCGCCACCCATCACAAGGTTCGCAAGGGCGATTCCCTCTGGAATATTGCCAGACGTTACGGGACGACTACTAACGATATTAAGCGGTTAAACAGGCTGAAGGGAACGACGCTCTCCATCGGACAGGTACTAAGGGTCGCCGACACGGCCAAACCACCCTCCCCGAGTCGAAAAGAATTAAAGCCTTATCGCGTGAGATCCGGCGACAGTCCGTATCAAATTGCCAAACGAAATCGTATGTCCCTGGCATACTTTCTGCAAGTCAACCGCCTGACCCCCCGCAGCAAAATCTATCCCGGTCAGAAAGTTTATATCGAATAAAAAAATCAGAGACTGTCAATAAAACCCCGGACAATGGATTTGGTCTCAGTAGCCACATCAAAAGGCGACACACCGGATAAATCCGCCTCGATCAACGCGTCGTCATAAGGTAAAAATCCAATAAATTCGAAGTCATTCAGGTGTTTTCGGAGAAATGCCTCGTCCTTGTCACTGCGGATTTTGTTGCCGACAACAGCGATCTGCGTCAATCCGATTTCACCGGCCAACGTGCGTATATGTTCGGCCGTATCGATACTGCGGCGACCCGGCTCAACGACCACCATAAGCTTATCCACCGCGCGGGCCGTGCCCCGGCCCAAGTGCTCGATACCGGCCTCCATGTCCATGACGACCACCTCGTCGCGAGCAAGGACAATATGCATCACCAGAGCGCGAAGAAGCGTACTTTCCGGGCAGATACATCCGGAGCCCCCTTTTTTAACGCCCCCCAAACGCATGAGCTTGATACCGTTCAAGCGGGCGGATAAAGCGTCGGGAAGATCATCCACCTTGGGATTCAATTTAAAAAAACCGCCGATCCCGCCCGGTTGTGCTTCGGTCCGTTCCAGCACCAATTCATTCATCTCGGCAATAGGTATAATCTTTTCGGCATCGGGTATCCCCACGGCGGCGGCCAGATTGGCATCCGGATCGGCATCGATGGCGAGTACATTTTTTCCCATTTCATCAAGCGTTCGAATCAACAGGGCCGAAAAGGTGGTTTTACC
>JAOZUU010000236.1:3159-5211 GCA_029938515.1 Desulfobacterales bacterium
TTTATTGCGGGCTAAAGCAGTATTCTGCCCGAATGACGGCCAAAAATTTCACCATTGAAACCCTCAAGCCGCTGGTCGATCTGGCCCGTGATCGTTCTGTTGAAGTCTATATTGCCCTGAATAGTTTATTAAAACCGGAAGATCTTGACCACACCCTGTCAATCATTGATCAACTCGAACGGATTATCCGGCCGGACGCACTGATCGTCCAGGATCTTGCCCTGGCGGCACTGGCCCGTCAGGCTGATTTTTCCGGTCAATTGCATTTATCCACCCTGGCCAACGTCGGCTTTCCTTCAGCCTTATCTCCGCTTCACAATTCCCTGGGTATTCACCGGGTCGTGATTCCCCGGGAATTGAGCATCGATGAAATCAAACAAATGGCTACGGCCTGTCCCCCGGAACTCGGTCTGGAAGTCTTTATTCACGGAGCGTTGTGTTACGCCGTTTCCGGACGGTGTTACTGGAGCAGTTTTTTGGGCGGTAAAAGCGGTCTCCGCGGCCGCTGCGTTCAGCCCTGTCGCCGGATGTTTACCCAGGGCAGCCACCGGGAACGTTTTTTTGCGTGCCGGGACCTGAGCCTGGACGTTCTGGTCAAGGTCTTGCGACCGATCGAGAAGATAAGAGCCTGGAAAATTGAAGGACGCAAGAAGGGTCCCCACTATGTCTATTATACCGTATCCGCCTACCGAATGCTTCGGGACGAAGGAAGCGATGCAAAAATTCGCCGGGCGGCCGTGAAGCTGCTGGAACGCGCCCTGGGCCGACCGGGTACCCACTATTACTTTCTGCCCCAGCGACCACGAAATCCCATCGACCTCAACGTCCGGACCGGATCGGGAATGCTGATCGGGAGTACCCACGGTCCAGCCCGTCATCCCTATGTAAAGCTTCGGGAGGCCCTTTTCAGGGAAGATTTCATCCGTATCGGCTTCGAAGATCAGGCCTGGCATCATCGTATCCGGATCAATCGCTCCGTCCCTTCCGGTGGCAAATTCTATTTGAAACCGAAAGCCGGAAAACGCCCACCCAAAGGGACACCGGTCTTTCTCACCGACCGCCAGGAACCGGCACTGGGTGAAATGATTCATCGCCTGGAAAACAAGATGAGACTTCCTTTATCTGCCCTGCCCCAAAAATCCACAGTTAAGGCGAGACTTCCCCGACCGGTAAAAAAGCGGCCAAAACCGATGGAATCACGTGTCCACACTACGCTGGTAATAGAAAAACCGCCATCCAATACCGGAATCTGGCTTTTTTCAGGTACACTGACCAAACTGCCAAACCGTCTGTTTAACGCATTATGGTTCTGGCTGCCACCCGTGATCTGGCCGCAAACCGAGGAAACGATCAAACGTCGGATTCAGAAGACAATCGCCCGCGGGGGCTACCGATTCGTTTTAAATGCTCCCTGGCAAACGACATTGTTCCCCTCGGTAAAAGGCCTGAATTTATGGGCCGGTCCGTTTTGTAATCTGGCTAATCCTCTGTCAGTCCAAACAATCGTCGATCTCGGATTCAACGGGGCCATTGTCAGCCCGGAACTGGATGAAACGGCCTGCCTAAACCTACCCCGGAATAGCCCCTTACCACTGGGGATCGTTGTATCGGGAAACTGGCCTTTATGCCTTTCCCGCATCGTTTCCGATCAACTGGAAATCGACCGGGCCTTCATCAGTCCCAGGCGGGAAACGGCCTGGATTGTCCAACACGACGATACGTACTGGATGTATCCCAACTGGCGGATCGATTTGACATCACATCGTCGGTCGCTCCTCAGGGCGGGATATACGCTCATGATTCACATGATCGATCCGCCCCCCCCGGGGATAGAGATCAAAAAACGGCCCGGATTATGGAATTGGTCCACTGGGCTTCAGTAAAGATCCGGGGATAGAGGGCCCGGTTCTGGTCATTCCCTGAGGGAATTTGTCTTGTTGGGCTGGATATCTAAATCGAAATCGGGATCGCTATCGAAATCGAAACAACATGCCGCTTGGACGCGAAAAGTTGAATTGGATCGCATCGCCGAAATGCTCAGTCGCTGGGGGG
>JAOZUU010000237.1 GCA_029938515.1 Desulfobacterales bacterium
TCCCACTCTTCATAAAACTAGAACATATTTTTCATAAAACAAGATTTTCTCATCAGTATCAATATTTCAAGTATCTGTTTTAAAACATAAAATAGGTTTTCTAAATACTGGCATAAGAATTGCTCTTAATTTAATTATATTGAAATCGTAAAAAAGTATTCCATATTATTAAATTCCTCTCTAAACCAGAATAAGGGTTCGCCCATAAATAATCTCACAATTTCTTAGCGTTGAGACTCCCGCTTAGCCGGGCTCTAAGGTGTATGAATATCAAGTATATTTCGAATTTTCGCACCACAGCCAAATAGGATGGATCGACGGATAAAATGTGAAGTAATTTTTTCGTGAGCCCTGAGTGCCCGCAGGCGATTATCATGAAAACCGGTTCATTTGAAAACAATACATAACAGGAGACTGGAGATGGGGGGATATCTATGAAAAATATCACAAATATCGTTCTTATTTTATCAATCTTGCTGGCGAGTTATTTTACGTGGTGCATGTCCGAAGTACATTACGCCATGAAGGAGGAACTCGAAAGAAAGGACCGGGAAATTGCCGGTCTCGAGGACGAGATATACCTTCACGGCATGGAGTTGACGAAATGCAGGCTCGGAGGAGAATGGCCGCATATGATTGCCGATGCAAGTCAAAAATTGAGAAGCCACACATACACAATCGTTGAGGTGGTGCCGGCCGGTGGAGAAATTCGGTAGAGAAAACATGGAAAAGACCTCCTTCTCCGGGTCAGGATTTTTTTACAGGAAGATAGACTTGAACACCGGAGGGAATTTTTCTAAAACTTTTGACAAAATTACCGGTGACAAGGGATGTATTTGGAAAATAGTAGACAGTGGTATGGTGTTTATAGCGTCCGCCGGCGATCTTTGACGGTGGTTTCGCACGGGATACTTTACCGTTGTTTCGATATCCGACAATGATTTTCGTTCGAGGAGGCAGCTCGTCCCAGTCCGAGATCTGGCTGCCGTTTTTAACGCTACCATTGGGAAAAAAGTAAAACGTTGTCGTGCGGTTGTAGGCGGAGCCGGCCAGCGTCCAGGCGGTCAAACCGTTCGAGATGGTTTTGATCGGTCCGGTTTTTCTGGGGATTTTGGGCTGATTTAGCATGACAACCGTCTGCCTGGGAATGTATTTCCAGCCGATTTTTTGTTCGATTAAATCCCCGGAGATAATTTTTCCGTTGGGCAGCTTGTATAACGTGTTGGGGGAATTGTAGTCCTCACCGGCAATGGTCCAGGCAACATTTTTAGCGGTAATGATATTCGTGCCGACCCGTTCGGAAGGGGCTACCCGTTTGGCATATAATATGACGGCCAATTCGGGATCCGGGGTCAGCCGACCCGCCCTGACATCAGGATCAAAAGATGGTCCGGACCCAAGACCGGCCTTGGAACGGATGAAGTTTTTAGCACAGCGTTTTCTTCCCCGGTGAGACTTTTTAAACCAGCGGTTGGGTCGACCGTAGGCAATCTGGCTGTGGGTGAGCACGGCCTGATCGTTTAAATGGTAAACGCGTTGAAGTATGTCGATCAATGCCCCCGCAGACCGGTATTGACGGTCGGTTATTTCCATATAATGATACCCCACCAATTCGATACCGATGGAGACACTGCTGATATCTGTCTCGCCCTTCCACATGCTTAAACCGGCGTGGTCGGCACGGTAGCGCTTGTCCAGCGTGCGGAAAGTGCGGCCATCCCGGGCGATGACATAATTCGCATGCCCCCCATAGGTGATTCGTTTCCGCCGCACGATTTTTCCCTTTGAAACCACATTGAGGGTGCTTTTTAAACCGGCTTCAGACGTGTGAACAATGATATATTTGGTTTTTTTCCGAGCGATTTTTTTAAACTTTGGGTGGATCCGGCCGCGGTAATCGATGATTGAGCGCTGATAGCTGGATGGTTTGGCAGTGGCTGCGACGCTGGTTGAATCAGTGCAGGGGATGGTGAACAGGACGATCAAGAGAAAAAGAAATGCTCTCCGAATGGTGATGGTCAACATGTTCAAATTATCCAGTTCCAAGTTCTCCGGTCTCAACACTAAAAATTACGAACTTATTTTTGCGCGAACCCTTAACGCATGGCCCGGATGGTTTACACCTGTTTTTTAGAACCGGATTTATCGTTAATGATGGCAAAGCCCACCAGATAATGATTCTTGTATTTACCGCTTTTATCCGGTGTAATATGAATGATTTTGGTTTTGTACTCTCTTGTCTCAGAGGGTGAATCGGCGGCGCAGAAGGTCATCTCCAGAATATCGTTTTTATTAATTTTTTCAAGTATTTTCGACTTTTCTTTAACGATAATACATAAGCCATCGGATGAAATATCCTTTAACCTGAACTGATAAATGGGGACTTTTTTCGTTAAAGAAAATTGAACGCTGTAATACTTATCGATCATTTTTCTTTTTTCGACCCTATGCTCGGAAAACCTTTTTAACCTTACTACTTCATTCATCATGGGAACCGCCTTTCCGGGATGAATCAGCTATAATCCTCTTAAATACTATAATTACTAATGTTTTTCGGTGTTGTCCATATCAGCAGTCCATCGTTTCGTCAAGCACCAGTTACATTTAGGCCAAGGTAACGTCAAGATTACCCCGAAACCCTATGAGCTGTTTGCCAGAAATCCGTTAGTATTTCCTTGATTTCATGGGGATCCAGCGCCTTGACCGGCTGCCATTCCCCGGGCAGCAGATTTCGGTAAGGGGCGGTATTAAAGCGATCGTCCACAAGCAGTATGATCCCGATGTCTTTCTCGGATCGGATTACCCGGCCGGCGGCCTGAAGCACGCGATTGATCCCCGGATAGATGTATGCATATTCGTACCCCAAACCGGTTTGATGTTGAAAATAGTCCCGAATCAGTTCTCTTTGCCATGAAATAGCCGGTAGTCCGACACCGACGATGGCCACTCCGTTGAGCCGATCACCGGCCAGATCGATCCCTTCACCGAAAATACCCCCCATGACGGCGAAAGCGAGCCTTGAGCCGGATTTCTTTTTGGAAAAGTGCCCGATAAAATTTTCCCGCTCGGTTTCAGTCATATTGGGGGCTTGGACTTTGACGGCTCCATTCGATCCGATGTTATCAAATAAAGCGTGTACGTCCCGCATGTATTCATGGGACGGAAAATAGAAAAGATAGTTTCCTGGTCTGGCATCGAGGATCGTCCGGATGGCGGCCAGGACCGCGGGACGGGTTTGATTTCGCGAGCGGTAGCGCGTCGATATGCGGGTGCAGATGATGACGCACTGATTTTGTGGGGGGAAAGGGGAGGGGACGATCAGGCGGCGGGTATTTTCGCCGCTGCCGAAAAGGTCGATAAAATAATCCATCGGTGTCAAGGTGGCCGAGAAAAAGACGGCTGAACAGGATCTTTTTAAGGCCGTGGACAGCTGAAAAGAAGGGTCGATACAAAACAGCGTTATCTGAAAATCGCGGTCATTGGGCTCATAACAGGTAACATAGCGGTCATCGTAGGTTTCGATTACCCGTAAAAAATTGGTTACATTAAAATAGAGCTCAAGCAGCGGTTCCCGGTAGGCCGTCTTCTTGTTTTTCGCCAGCCATCGGTCGGTCTCATGGACAAAGGTCGAGAGGGTGGATATGAGCCCTTCCGGGGCGGATGTTTCAATTCGCGGGGCGGTGTCATCCTCGCCTTGTTTCCTGATTTTTAAGAACCACTGGTTAATGTGGCCCATCCGGCGGTGAAGTCCGGATAAATCACCCTTGAACATGCGGCGAACCGTTAGAAAAGGCTGCTTGGTCAGGGTGGCCGAAAACATTTCCCGGGAACGATCAACGAGATTGTGGGCTTCATCCACCAAAAAAATACAGGATTGTTTTTGTTCTTCCAGCAACTCTTTTAATGATACGCGTGGATCAAAGACGTAGTTATAGTCACAGATGATCACATCCACCCAATTTGTCAGTTCCAGAGAGAGCGCGAATGGGCAGATATCGAATTGGCGGCAGATGTCTTCGATAACGGTTCGGGTCAGGGCATCCTGTTTGAAAGCCGTTTCGACGGCCGCCCGATACCGGTCGTAGTAGCCCTTGGCGAATGGACACTCCTCGGGGTTGCAGGCGGCATCGGGCTCAAAACAGATTTTATCTTTGGCGGTCAGGGTGAGAGATTTTATAGCCAGCCCGTTTTTTCGTAAAATAGCCAGGGTCTTTTCGGCGGCCAGTCGTCCCGTGGTTCGGGCCGTCAGGTAAAATATTTTTTTCGTCAGTTCTTCACCGAGGACTTTAATAGCGGGAAAAAGGACCGCCATGGTTTTTCCGATACCGGTGGCAGCCTGGACCATCAAATGGGCCCCGTCCCGGATGGTTCGGAACACAACCACGGCCATTTGGCGCTGGCCCGGCCGGTAGTGTGGGTAAGGAAAAGGAGTTTGATGAATAGCCGCATTGCGGCGGGTTTGCCAACCGGCAACCGTTTCCATCCAGGTTAAATAGTTTAAGACCAGGCCGTTAAAAAAATCGGCCAGAGGTTTGAGTTCGAAGACCTGGCGATATTCAAATGTCCGGCCGGTTTCGAGGTGATAATAAGTCAGTTGCCCCTTGATTGTTTCGAGATCATGGGCCACGGCATACATATAGGCATAACATTTCAGCTGGCCCCAGTGGAGTGGATTTTCTTTTTTTATTGCCGTTTCCGATGGCTGCGTCGTTGTTTTAATTTCTTCAATGAGGATGCTCTCATCGGTGGGCCATACGCCATCGATACGACCGCCGATTTTCAGCCTGATAGCGGAAGACTCAACCGTATGAGATACGGTCACTTCGGGCTGGTAACCCGCCGGGCGCCGGCGCTGGATTTTCTGGTGAGCGCGAATCGCTTTGATTAAGCGTCCGCTTCCGGTGAAGCCATACACCAGGTCGCCCGTGGAGAGACCATGGGATACCAGATCCCGTACACTGACGCGTAGATTAACGGCCATCAGGCGATTCCCGGGGAATTCATATCCTGCCGCCAGTCCTTGCGGCGATGCAGACCCAATCATCCTGCATTCGTTTTTCGACTATTTGAAAACCACTGGTTTGCAGGTTCTTTTTTACCTTTTCTTCGTACGCTTCGATGATGCCTGAACAAATGAACAGCCCCCCGGGTTTAAGGACCCGATGCAGCGGGGGAATCAGTTCCAGAATAAC